>JAXHTV010000022.1:0-7500 GCA_034189865.1 Pseudomonadota bacterium
TTTCGGGTGCACACTCGGTCGTCACGCATTGTTCTTCGCCATGCATGGATATGAGGTCAGCGCCTGCGATTCCAATCCGGCCAACTTGGCGTTTACCGAACAAGCCGCGCGCCGACAGGGGATTTCAATCAACTTATGGGAGCTGACGACAGAAGCGATCGATCAGCATCGTTGTCGTTATGACTACGTGTTGGGATGGCAACTGTTCGATAGCACCGGCTCTCATGACCTCAGCGGCAGCCTGTCCAAGCTGGGCGGTCTGCTTCGCCCGGGCGGAATGGCGCAACTGTCGCTTCCGGAGCAGCCGACCCGGATGCCGTTCCATATCGCGGCCAACTCAAACGACCCCAACCGTACAAACACCAAGCAACAATCGGTCACTTATGCACGCTTGAGCGCACTGACTCTGACCAGTTCTCTGGTAGACGCAGGACTTGAAACCATCGATCTGCACCTCAAACGCGGACCGCAAACGCCCCACCCCTACTGGCATATCATCGCCGAAAAGCCGTTTTAGGCACTACCGCAATCTCGCCTAAACATTTTGTATATTTTTTCTTAATTCAATAGCTTACGCTACCCGCTCGACTAAAGTTCCGCCTTTTTCAAACGATAACCAGGGTGTTCGGATTTCTGATAAAGGCAAACCGACCGGAAACGGCGAGGCGCAAAGCCACCGGCCTACGCTTACAAGGTAAGTATGGCAGCGGGGCTACCGGATCCCCCCGACGATGCCTGGATGACGACGCATGTACACAAAAAGCAACTGAATCAACGTGCGCGTACAGTATAAATAATAAAAGGGGAAACCATGATCAGCCATAAAGGTTTAAAACACCTCGCCGTAGCCGCATTTGCTTCCACCGCCGTGATGATGACTGGTACTGCCATCGGTGCAAACCAGGGTAGTGTCGGCGCCACGTCCACTGGCGACCTCACCATTACCGCCGCTGTTCCTCAACGAGCGAAAATTTCCTACTTGGATGACATTGACCTGACAACTGCTTTGAGCAGCTGGGATGGCGTCAACCCCGTGTCCGGCTCCGATGATCTTTGCGTTTGGAGTAACAGCGGTGGATATAACGTCACCGCAGCAGGAAACGGCACATCAAATGCCTTTGAGCTCTCCGACGGCACCAACGCGATCCCCTATAGCGTTCAGTGGAATGACGTTTCGGGCAGTGATGCCGGCGCCCAGGCAATGACGTCCGGCAGTGCCTTAGCTAGCCAAACCGGAGCCAGCAGCGGCGCCACCTGCTCAAGTGGTGCCAGCCTGACGGCGCGTGTGATCGTCACCTTGGGCAACAGCGATTTGGAAACTGCCGCGTCTGGTACATACGCTGGTGTCCTGACGCTGACCGTCGCACCTGAGTAACGCCCCCTAACTCCTGCAGGGCTACCGGGTATTTTTCCGGTCGTACCCGGCCAGCCCTGCGGGCGTTATCAACGCGTAGAGAAATTGGGACCTCGCATTGAATGGCGTAAAACTCCACAGAACACGCACCACCGTTGTTAGCGGAATTGTCCTTTCGATACTCTGGTTGGCGATGATCGCGGTACCTTCTTACTCTTACGCCGTCGTCCGTGTCAGCGCGCTTGAAGATATGAACTTGGGTTCATGGGATGGCGAATCGGACATGACAGGCGAGGAATATATTTGCGTTTTCAGCGCTTCTTATAGCTATACCTTAGTCGCACAGGGTGAAGGACCCGGCGGCAGTTTCATTTTGCGCAACGCACTCGAGCGGTTGCCATACGAAGTCTCCTACAGTGACCGGATATTCAGCGGCCAACACTTCCCGGTCACGGCGAATCAACCCATCAATCGGCTCTTCACCTTCCAAGCCACCAGCTCGCGATGCGGCTACTTCGGGTTTCCCAGCGCACGATTGCAAGTCACCATCCCGGCAAGTGAACTCAATAACGCCGTGCCCGGTGTCTACCGGGGTATCCTCCGATTGACCGTCATTGCGGAGTAACGAATTCAACCGGCAGACAGGCAATCGTGCCGAGACTGACCACCGGCTGATCCACGCTGGTGTCGAGCGGCAGAGACACTTCGCATGGCTCACCGTCCAACGGTTCAAATCGCAATGTCTTGGCACCGGCGACTTCTGCCTGGAAAAATCCGTTTGACTCGCTGGCCGCGTAACCCACAGCACCCCGGATCCGTGCCAGCCCCACGGTCTGACCATTCGATCGCACCGCCTGCCCGACGACTACCTGCAATTGGTTGGCCTCGAAACTGACGCTCTTAACCGTGCCGGGATAGACCGTTACCTCATATTCCGTCGTGTCGTAATCCACCAGGCTCACATCCCGCTGACGAAGGCGCACGCGGTAGGTTTCATACGGCTCGACAAAGACCGGAATCCGGCTGTCCGTTGCCACATAGCCACGCGGCTGACCATTGACCAACACATCAAATCGCGCTTTGGTGGCATTTCCCGTCACTTCAACAACGACCGTACTCAAACCCTGTGCACTCCCGCCGACCGCCAACGTATCAGCATTGGTGGCAATCCCGAAACTGAGGTTGGCACCATAGTTTGTATTGGGCGCACCACCATCCGGCAAACTGCGCTGGGCCGTAGCTTGAATACGTCCACGCTCGGTCCGCCAGTCACCATCCAAAGTCAGGAATTCACTGTCAACATCGCGGTTCGCACCAGCGGTTAGAAGGAGGTCTCCCGGGGTCATTGCTTCATCTCGCCACCCGAGTTGGAACCCGCCGACATATGCCAATTCGGACCCCGAGTCCGCTGAGCCGTCAATCAACTCTCGGGACTCTCTCCGCCCACCAAAGCGGGCAGCGCGGTTCCACCGACCGTCATCGCCTCGCAATGTCAACAACAGTGCGCCGTACGTCCCACTTTGATTCTCCGATAATTCCGAATCCAAAGTCAGCCGCACATCGGTATCTTGCCAAAGCAGCAACGAGAGCAGAGCGCCGATTGACCACGTTTCATCTTGGTCTATTAATGGGTCGTCTACATCATTCCAGTCACCGCGCAACGACAAGGCACCCCGTGAAAAGCCGTAGGTCAACATGGCATTCGCTTGGATCGCACCAGGCCCCAGTAGCTCGGAAGCCTCCGGTACCTCGCGGCTATTCCATACTCGGCGAAGGTTGATCCCGCCGGATATCGGACCGAGCTGAGCTCCACCATTGGCGGAGACACCCCAATCGGCGTCGGTCGAAGCCAGCGCGCTGACGCCAAGGCGATACCACCGACCCCGAGTAAATCCACCAGCCTCAAACGCGAGATATTGATCAAGCCCGGTCGCGCCTAAATGCAATCCAAACTGGTCACTCATGCGAACGCCCAACCCAGTCCGGTAAAACAGCTCATCGCGATAGGCCGGTAGATCGGAATTGTCATCCCAATCTCTAAGTGCACCCAGTTGAACGTGATAAAGCGGTGTATCCACAGGAGGCAATTCAACCGCTTTAACATAAAAACGGGTTTCTTGGCGTTCTACACCAGAAGCCTCACGGATTCTGATCGTGATGGGGTAAGCGCCGTCGGGTAGCGCTGAGGTGTCGAGAATTTGGGTTCCCGCTTCGTAGAACTTGGAAAACACCAATCGACCATCTTTGATGATGTCAACCTGCGCCCGAACCGGCAAAAACAGCTGGACTTGCGTACCTGAAACTTGGTCCAAATCCGTTCGAGTACGTAGAGACGTTTGAAAACCGGCGCCGATCACATCCGTTTCCGAAATGAATTGACTGCCTCGTGCCCGAATCGCGCCGAGTTGGTAGGCATACCCTTCACGATCCCACTGCCCGAACAACGTATCAATCTCGAAATTGTCTTGGCTGCTGTAAGACCACAAAGACTCCAAACGTAAGGCACCTGAGGCAAGCAAGCTGTTGCCCAACACGTTGTAGTTGTCCGAACTCACGTTGGAACCGGAATACGATGCGCTCAGTCGCTGAACGGCGGAGATACCACTTTCTGGCGACGGCAGAAAACGCTGATTTTCCGGTGGTGAAACACTCAGGAACGCCGGATTAACGAACACATCCAGGCGAAAGCGGTCGGCATCGAAAATGACGCCCGCCACATCCGGCGCCAAAATCCCACACCCCGGACGTGGGCGGTTCGGGCATACCCGATGCGCGTTCACCGGCAAAGGACCGGTCAGCGCGCGGACCACCGCCCCTGGCTCGATGATCTGAGGAATAAGCCGTGCTAGGTCAGCGGGTTCATCGATAGAGACCACCGCAGGATCGTATACCACCATGGCCGAACCCACCAACCGACCGCCGAAGTACACGTCGACCAACGTCCGCTGCGGCGCCAGCAAATCTTCAAAACCAGGCGGCGGTTTACCCGTCGTTCGGATATCTGTCGCCGGTGTCGCCCCGCCATTGCTCGACGATTGATTGGCTGCCGCCACCGCGAGAAAAACAGAAATGTATGCAATGACGATCGCAATAACGCAACGGGTCACCCGCAATGCTCCCCCGATCGGTGTCCTTTTCCTTCCAAACAAGCGGGCATCCGCTTTTTCCCCAGTGCGGCTAAACCGATTTTTTTTAGTACGTAACGAGCGTATTCGTGAGACCCATGGTCTGTTGGTAGTAACGAACCTCGCCTGACGCAGTTAGCGTCAATGTCCAACTGGCGCCGGCGTAGATTCGTTTCGTAGGCAGAGGAACGCATGTCCCGGCCGGGGAACACAGTTCACCGTTGAAGAACAAAACATTGCTATTGCCGCGGTTGCGCACCGAAAGTACGTTATCACGGCGATTTACATCCAACAGAGGTTTAGGGTTCGTCGGCCGAACGATTACCAAAAGCTCATAGCCCACAATCAACTTCAAACCCGCCTGTTCACGGGTAAGCTCGCCCACCGCCGGCGTGACATTGACCCGATAGATACGTTCTCGTTCGCCAGGCGGGGTAAGATTAACCACCCGCATGAGTCTGATCGCTCCCGGTTGAATCACCATTTTTCGGGGTGAAACCAATAGGTCGAGTTGATTTGGGTCGTTCAATTCGACGCGCGTCTCAGCCGATAACCCCGGAGACATCACCTCGAAAACACTGACATTGACGTAAAGAGGATCCGTGCCGGTATTCTGAATCTCTACGTCTTCGCGGTTAGAACTACCAGGAACGAAATCGATGATCGCACGATTGAGGGCCATTTCCCCGAACACTGGACCAACCGACATGACAAACAACAACCCCCCGATTGCGATCGCCATATTCTTATAGAAACCCATTAAATCGCCCCTAATCCAGCACGGCCGAAGCCGCCCCCACGCCGGTCGTGCTCAGTCAAGAAGAATCGAAACCCCGGACAAACTATTCTGGCGCCACCGTGAGCGTCAAGACCCCACGATACGTGCCCGCGGGTATTTGCGCCAAGTCGTCCGCCGACAAACCGATGGTTACCGCCGACGAATCGACGCCGCCACAATCCGGCCGCGTCGACTGAAGCCGATAACTTGGGGAAACGTGTCCAGGTATCAACTCATCCGTCCCCCCAGCAGCCAACTCCCCGATAAAGCCCACGCTAAAAGGAAGCAGTCGTGAATCGCTATTCAAACTCTGGAGGCTAAAAGCTTCATTTGGCCCCGAACCGGAAGCACGGACCCGAAACTCGCCGGCGCCAACGCCCCGAACGCATAGCGGCTCAACGAAGCTCACGTCCTGATCACGATCTCGCACAGATATCTGTATATCATCAAGCCGAGAAATCTGAACCTGTTTAGGCACGGTGACAGTGATAGTTGCACTGGCTGTCGACACATCCCCAATCTGGCCCGCGGTTGCTGCCCGCGCCGCCGTATGGGTTGTTGCACCCACCATCAGGGCAAAAACCGCCGCCGCGGTGCGAATAGTGACTTGCTGCGCGAGCGTGTAGTGCAGCTGATGCTTGGTGATCAATCCCTGACTCACGAGTATCTCTCCAACTTTAGCGCCCGTTTCGCGCTGTTTTGCGAGAGCTTCTTCTAGTTGGCGGGGATTAATCAAGCCCCTCTTTAAAAGGATATCACCCAATCGATATTCGGGAATCTTCCGGCCCCGAAGCCACGACATCCCATATCCATTCAATCTCGAACTGTCCGGTTCGTTCGGCTTCACCGAGGAGCGGGAGTATGAAGAAGTCACCTTGCCAATATCCTTTGTTCTTATGGTTTGTCGGACCGCAGGGGGATGAGAGAATAATTAACCGTCCCCTAACAAAGATAGAATCGGCAGCATAAGGCAAATTCTTAAAAAGACTTAACATGACTCCAGACAAAAAAAATCCTCCGACCTTTTCGGGTCGGAGGATTACGCTTTTAAGAGCCTGGCAGTGACCTACTCTCACATGGGGAGACCCCACACTACCATCGGCGCAGAGCCGTTTCACTTCCGAGTTCGGGATGGGATCGGGTGGTTCCAACTCGCTATTGCCGCCAGGCAAACTGTTTGCCCCATCAGACGACGATCTGACGGAACGAATTCGGAAAGTGTTCGAGACACGGGTAAATTGTGTCGAGACTGCTTGGGTGTTATATGGTCAAGCCTCACGGGTAATTAGTACCGGTTAGCTTCACTCATTACTGAGCTTCCACATCCGGCCTATCAACGTCGTAGTCTTCGACGACCCTTTAGGGATCTCTAGGATCCAGGGAAACCTAATCTTGGGGGGGGCTTCCCGCTTAGATGCTTTCAGCGGTTATCCCGTCCGTACATAGCTACCCGGCAATGCCACTGGCGTGACAACCGGAACACCAGAGGTACGTCCACTCCGGTCCTCTCGTACTAGGAGCAGCTCCCCTCAAGTTTCCAGCGCCCACGGCAGATAGGGACCGAACTGTCTCACGACGTTCTAAACCCAGCTCGCGTACCACTTTAAATGGCGAACAGCCATACCCTTGGGACCTGCTACAGCCCCAGGATGTGATGAGCCGACATCGAGGTGCCAAACTCCTCCGTCGATGTGGACTCTTGGGAGGAATCAGCCTGTTATCCCCGGAGTACCTTTTATCCGTTGAGCGATGGCCCTTCCATACAGAACCACCGGATCACTAAGACCTGGTTTCCCACCTGCTCGACCCGTCGGTCTCGCAGTCAAGCACCCTTATGCCTTTGCACTCATTGCGCGATTTCCGACCGCGCTGAGGGTACCTTCGCGCTCCTCCGTTACTCTTTGGGAGGAGACCGCCCCAGTCAAACTACCCACCATACACTGTCCCCGACCCGGATAACGGGCCTGGGTTAGAACCTCAAACATGCCAGGGTGGTATTTCAAGGTTGGCTCCACGCAGACTAGCGTCCACGCTTCAACGCCTCCCACCTATCCTACACAAGCAGGCTCAAAATTCAGTGCAAAGCTGTAGTAAAGGTTCACGGGGTCTTTCCGTCTTGCCGCGGGTACACTGCATCTTCACAGCGATTTCAATTTCACTGAGTCTCGGTTGGAGACAGTGTGGCCATCGTTACGCCATTCGTGCAGGTCGGAACTTACCCGACAAGGAATTTCGCTACCTTA
>JAXHTV010000022.1:12500-38728 GCA_034189865.1 Pseudomonadota bacterium
AAATCGACATGATCTTACCGAACATCTCATTGGGACGATCATTGATACCGACGTAGTTGCCCAATGATTTGGACATCTTCTGCACACCATCCAACCCTTCGAGTATGGGCATAGTCATGACTATTTGCGGCGCCAACCCGAAAGCCTGCTGCAGCTGGCGCCCCACTAACAAGTTGAAGGTCTGATCGGTTCCACCAAGCTCCACATCGGCCTTCATGGCGACCGAGTCATAGCCCTGAATAAGCGGATAGAGAAACTCGTGAATGGCGATCGACTGCCCACCGGTATAGCGCTTGTGAAAATCGTCGCGCTCCAGCATTCGAGCCACGGTGTGCTTTGCCGCCAGGCCGATAAGGTCCGCGGCCGACATGCCATTCATCCAGCTGGAGTTAAACATTACCAGGGTCCGTATCGGATCCAAGATTTTGAATATCTGCTCCTCATAGGTTTTCGCATTCTCGATGACTTCATCACGCGTGAGGGGCTTGCGCGTTACATTCTTGCCCGTGGGGTCTCCAATCATGGCGGTGAAATCACCGATCAGAAACAACACTTCGTGCCCCAAATCCTGGAATTGGCGCAACTTGTTAATCAGCACGGTGTGCCCCAAGTGAAGATCAGGCGCGGTCGGGTCGAACCCGGCCTTCACGCGTAGCGATTTACCCACGGCAAGCCGCTCTTTAAGGTCGGCCTCCACAATGATTTCATGGGTGCCGCGCGTTATCGCCTCCCAAGCGGCGGAATCCAGACTCATGATCTACTCCAAAACCAATATCTTCCCAGCCGATTGCGCCGCGGACGACGCCTCAAGCACAGACATGTTAAAGCAATTACTCAAGACCGCGCGCCAGTGTCCGACGAAACATAAATAAAAGCGTCCCGACTCCGGATTGACCGCCTTCCACTCGGCCGGCTATCTTAGGGGCAATCCGATGCGAGGAACAGGACTGTGCAGCCCCGAATCAAAGTCGATTATAAGCCAGCCGCCAGACCAAAGCGCCAAAAAACCCCGAGAGTTCATTGGTTTGCGATAGGTATCACGATGCCGATAGTAGCGGTCTTGTTCGCGACCAACATCGACATGAACCGCGGCGTCCAGGTAACAACGGAAGCCGGAGCAACCACAATCGCTTTGTCCATCCCGGAACCGAGCCCAGAAGAGACCGTCGAGATCGATGCGCCCAACTCAGCCATAACAATGCAAGCGGTGCCATCGACACTTACACAAACACATCATCCGGAAACCCCGCTTGCGCTGAGTGACACAAGCAAGAAACAACGAGAGCAAACGGCGCCGGCGAGCTCACCCGCCTCCCAGCCGGCCCCCACCGAAGCCCCGAACCCAATCCAAGCGGCCAGCTCCAATGACTCGACTGAAACTGATTTGCCATGGGTTGAGCTAGAGGTTCGACCAGGCGACAGCCTGTCCGGACTTTTTAAGCGAGAAAACATCGCCGCCACCGAATGGATGGCACTGACCCAGCTACGCGACCACGGAAAGTACTTAAGCCGCTTGTATCCGGGGGATGTGCTCCGCGTCCAGCGTGATGAAGAAGGCCAGATTCTGGCGCTTGCGCGGGAAATCGACGAACAAAATACCTTGGAAGTGCTTCGTGTCGACGGACAGTTCGAATCGCGGCTGATCACCCGCCCGGTGGAACGTCGGCAGCGCTATGCAAGCGGCACCATTGACCATTCCCTTTTTGTCGCGGGCCGGGATGCAGGCCTTTCAGACAACTTGGTCATGGAACTCGCGGGCATATTCGCATGGGATGTCGATTTCGTGCTGGATATCCGTCGGGGTGACTCGTTCACAGTGATCTATGAAGAACTCTACCGCGACGGCAACAAGTTGCGAGATGGCGACATTCTAGCCGCGGAGTTCCGCAATCGAAACCGCGTGATGCGAGCAATTCGTTACACCGACGCGGACGAGCGTACGAGTTATTACACGCCCGAGGGTCTTAGTCTGCGAAAAGCATTCTTACGTACGCCGGTCGATTTCACGCGGATCAGCTCTCGTTTTGACCTCAGCCGAAAACATCCTGTGCTCAATACCATCCGCGCCCACAAAGGTGTGGACTATGCCGCACCCCGAGGCACGCCGGTGAAGGCGGCCGGTGATGGCAAAGTCGTCTTTCGCGGAACCAAGGGTGGGTATGGCAAGGTCGTCACGCTGCAGCATGGTGGCAACTATTCAACGCTCTATGCCCATTTGCACAACTTCGCCCGCGGCATCAAAACGGGTGGTCGCGTTCGCCAAGGGCAAATCATCGGTTACGTGGGATCCACCGGACTCGCCACAGGTCCCCACTTACATTACGAATTCCGCGTCAATGGTCAGCACAAAGACCCCCTGCGCGTAAAACTGCCGGACGCCCTGCCCTTACCAAAACAGTATCGCGCGGATTTTAGCGAAGCAGCCAGCCCTCTGCTGGCCCAGCTGGACACGCTCAATCGTTCGCAGATCGCCTCGAACGAAGAGTAAGCCAGACCAAACGCAGGGTCGGAGCGGGCCAATGATCGAGCGTTACATCGGTTTACTGTCCGGCACCAGCATGGACGGCTTAGATGCGGCGCTGGTCCGCTTTGACGATGATCACCTAGCGGTGGAACAAACCCTTTTGTTTCCCTACCCCCGCCGTCTTCGGGAGCGTATTCACGCGCTGGTGGAATCGCCAGACGGCGGCCCCCTGGATGAAGCATGCCGGCTGCACGTAGAGATGGGCGATCTATTTGGCGATGCCGTATTGAAGCTGCTTCAAAAGGCGGCACTGTCTCCCGAGAAAATCAAAGCGATCGGAAGCCACGGACAAACCGTTCGCCATGCGCCGTATGACCCGACGCCCTTCACAGTCCAGCTTGGAGACCCAAACCGCATCGTCGCGCGGACGGGGATTACCACGGTCGCCGATTTTCGGAGTATGGACATCGCCTTTGGTGGACAAGGCGCCCCTTTAGCCCCTGCCTTCCACGCTGCGGTATTTTCGAGCGACCACCGAGAACGGACGATCGTCAACATCGGCGGCATTGCCAATGCCACGATACTCTCTTCATCCGGCGCCCCGGCCGTCGGCTTTGATACTGGCCCGGGCAACTGCCTGATGGATAGTTGGATCAAGCAACAACGGGGCGAAGAATACGACCGAGATGGCGGATGGGCTGCCAGTGGGAAAGAGCAACCTAATCTCCTGCAAGCGTTGTTGGCCGAACCGTATTTTGGCCGCCCGGCCCCCAAAAGCACCGGACGCGACTTGTTCGACTTAGACTGGCTCGCCACGATTATGGAGGGCCATCCCGGACATCCGGCCGCCGATGTTCAAGCAACCTTGTGCCGACTCACCGCGCGTACGATCGCCAAGGGGATCTTGCGCGAAGGGTCAAAGACCAACGAAGTGTTTGTATGCGGCGGCGGCGCGAGCAACACCCACTTGATGGCATTGCTCCAAGACGAGATGCCCAACCAACAAGTGGCCAAGACATCATCCTTGGGACTGGACCCCGAGTGGGTCGAAGCCGTCGCCTTCGCTTGGCTGGCAAGAAAACGCCTCTGCAATGAACCCGGAAACCTGCCGACAGTCACCGGTGCGAAGCGTCCGGTGATCCTCGGAGCGATATACCAGGCGACCCGGTTCTAGCGAGGCGGACAGATATTTAGGCGGAAAATGACGATCCGCAGCCGCAGGTAGTTGTGGCGTTGGGATTACGAATCACGAAGCGCGCCCCTTCCAAGCCATCCTGATAGTCAATTTCAGCCCCCATTAGGTACTGAACACTCGTCGGATCCACCAGCAGTGTCACGCCGCCACGCTCCACTTGGGCGTCCCCTTCGAGCACCTGCTCATCAAAGGTAAAGCCATATTGGAAGCCTGAACATCCGCCACCGGAGACAAAAACCCGGAGTTTGAGATCCGGATTTTCCTCCTCGATCAACAACTCGCGAACTTTACTGGCGGCTGCCTCGGTGAAATGCACCGGACTGGAAGGGGAATTGAGTTCAGTCGCGTTCATACGTACGGTTCCTCAGCGGATTCTCTATTGACCGGCGGGCTATTAGTCTTTCGGGCACGACTACGACGCAGCGATTTCCGGTTCCGACGTCACAGACGCCGTATCGACATCATGACGCAAGGAGACGACGTGATGACCAGCTGTATCGTGCAGCAGACTGCCGTTAACGGCAGCACCGCCAGCGACTTCGATCAGATTATAATACACATCTCCATTGACCTTGGCGTTATGACCAAGTTCCAACTTCCCCGCGCAATAGACATTGCCTTCAACGGTTCCGTTAAGGACGATCCGCGAAACACGAACATCCCCGACGATCCGTCCTTTTTCGCTCACGCTAAGCAGGGCGTCATCGGCACCCTCGGCGCTCAGGCTCCCGAGAATCTCGCCATCCACATGCAACCCCCCCGAGAAGGAGAGGTCGCCCACAATACGGGTGTTACCCCCGACCAAGGTTTCGATCTTTGCACTTCGTTTTCGGCTGCCACCAAACATGATAAAAATCTCCTATGAGAGCAGAGCCGACCAACTAAATGACTCCGTCGACGGGTCGCCCGCTTTGCGCCCCTTTGGAATCAGTTGAAGTTCGACCCGTTCCGGCAAAAACCCGTCGGGCAAACTCACGCGGCCCTCGAAATTCTGGAAGTAACGGAAAGAATAGGTCATTGCGTCATCGCTTGTGGTGATCTCACTCCACTTTAAACGCGTGTACTCCCCATTTAGCGTTCCGTGAACCGAGATCTTGACTTGGCCGGAAACGATGCGGTCGTGGTTTTTACCCTGAATCAGCACCAATGCGTAACGATAGGTTGCCGGCGAGCTTGCTGCCGCCGTCAGCCGAAAAGACTGAACACGAATGCCCGCGCGGGCATTCTCAGGGGAAAGAATCCCTCGATAAAACGCAACCTCGCGTCTGAGATCCAAGCTTTCTGCCTGTAACCGCTTCACGGTTGCCTGCAAAGCTTCTGTGGCGCCTTCGGCGACTTGCCCGTCTGCCGTCAACCGAGCGACTTGCTGCTGTAACGCTTGGTTTTCTTCTCTAAGCGATGCAACTTGTTGGAGAAGCCCGCGATTTTGCTGACGGTAGAGGTTCACATCTACGCCTGCGCGCTGATAACCGAACTGGAACAATCGCCAACTGCCAAAGACAGCAACAAACAGAAACAGGGCAAGGGCGAACCACCCAATCCGTGAGTTATGCGGACGAACGACGAGCTTGGGAGACGGCACAGTTCAAACCACCCCTTTGATTTAACCGATGATATCCATGCGAGCACCCGTCGCGGCCCAGCCTTTATCGTTCATGGCAAAACCCCCACCACGGCCAATCCCCGCGTTTCCGGGAAACCGTACATGATGTTCATGTTCTGAACGGCTTGACCTGCCGCTCCCTTGACCAAGTTATCGATCACCGAGAAGACCACGACCGTGTCCCGATCTTGCGGTTGATGGATTGCGATGCGACAGGTGTTGGCACCACGGACCTCGCGGGTGGCGGGGTGACTGCCCGCCGGCAAGACGTCTACGAACGCTTCGTCTTGGTAACAGGTCTCATACATCGCCTGCAGATCCACCGCCTCGCCCGCTACCAGTTCGGCGTACAAGGTCGCATGGATGCCCCGGTTCATCGGCGCCAAATGAGGCACGAACGTCAACTCAACCGGCTTACCGCTAGCGGCGGCCAGCTGAGTCCGAATTTCCGGCAAATGCCGATGCCCGCCCGCCGCGTACGCCTTAAGACTGTCGCTAACCTCGCAATACAAGGAACTCACCTTGGCGCCCCGCCCGGCACCGCTGACGCCACTGACGGCATTGGCTACGAGACGACCGGGATCGACCACGCCTGACTTCACCAACGGCCAGAATCCCAACTGGACCGCAGTCGGGTAACAGCCCGGGTTAGCGACCAATTGGGCGGAGCGGATCCGCTCCCGATGGAACTCCGGCAAGCCGTAGACCGCTTGATCCAGCCGTTCGGGGCAGGTATGGGTTTGGCCATACCAATGCGCCCATTCGACCGGGTCCGGCAGCCGGAAGTCGGCCGACAAGTCAACGATGCGGACGCCCTTGTCCAGCAATACGGGCGCCATCGCCATAGCCGCGCCGTGAGGTGTGGCGAAGAACACCAGATCACATGAAGCCAATGCGGCCGGCTCCGGTTGGGCGAACGACAAATCGATGGTTCCACGCAAACTGGGGAATACGTCGCTGACGGGCACGCCAGCTTCCGCACGCGATGTAATCATCGCCAATTCCACATCGGGATGCTGACCAAGCAACCTCAGCAACTCCACCCCGGTGTATCCGGTGCCCCCCACAATGCCAACCGATATCATGAAATCGATCACTCCCCGTCTGATTCACTCAAATGAAAAGAAGCGCGACCCGACTCCGCTACTTAAAGGCCTCACATTCTCCGCCTCGAATTCTGTCATACTTTGACCCCGATGGATGCGGATACTCCAAAAACAGGAATCAAGGCGCGGTTTCAAGATTTTCTAGAGCGTCAACGCCTCCAACTTTCCAGTCCAAACGCATTATCTCAAATTGCCGTACTGGGCCTGATCAGCGGCTTGGCAACCGGCGGGGTCATCGCCGGTTTTCGGTTGCTCATCGAGCTTATTCAATCCCAAGTACTGCAAGTGGGTTTCCAAGAGGATTTCGGCGCGCTCGCGCCTCATGTCCGGGCGGCGTTGCCGGCAAGCGGAGCGCTGTTGTGCATCATCGTCGCATACGCTTTGCGTCAGCGAGGGGAACCCGTCGGTGTTCTTCATGTCCTGGTGCGGTTGTCATACCACCAGGGGCGACTTCCCCTGCGGCCCATGATCAGCCAGTTCTTAGGTGGGGTTGCGGCCATCGCCAGCGGCCATTCGGTCGGACGGGAAGGACCGGGCATCCACCTCGGCGCCGCCACTTCCAGCCTGATCGGCCAACGGCTTGGACTACCCAACAACTCCCTTCGAACCCTCGTCGCCTGCGGCAGCGCCGCGGCCATCGCCGCCTCCTTCAACACCCCGCTCGCGGGTGTGGTGTTTGCCATGGAAGTGGTGATGATGGAATACACATTGTTCGGCTTTACGCCGGTGATTCTCGCCGCCGTGGCCGCCACGATTGTCACCCGGTTTCTGTTTGGTGACGCACCCACCTTTCAAGTCCCCCACTTGCAGTTCGGTTCGCTCCTTGAGCTCCCCTATCTGGTGGTATTCGGGCTCGTACTGGGTATCATCGCAGGCATTTTCGTCCACCTGTTGCAACAAACCACCCGGCGGACCCAAAAATGGCCCGTTTGGATACGCTTAGCGCTCGCGGGGACCGTAGGCGCGGGATGTGCCACCGTGGTTCCCGAGGCCATGGGAGTGAGTTACAGCAGCGTCAACCAGGCGCTCGCGGGTACTTTGGCGATTGAACTCGCACTTGCGCTCTTGGCCATGAAGCTGTTCGCATCCGCGCTCGCAGTGGGACTGGGGATTCCCGGCGGGCTCATTGGCCCCCTGCTGGTGATCGGTGCCAGCGCCGGACTGGTTTTGGGCGTGGTGGGCGACCAGCTGGTGCCAACCCACGCAGCAGAACCGGGCTTTTACACCTTGTTAGGGATGGCGACGATGATGGGCGCCACCCTCCAAGCACCACTGGCCGCGCTGATCTGTATCCTGGAATTAACGGGCAACCCCAATTTTCTGCTACCGGGCATGCTGACGGTAGTCACGGCTATGCTGGCAAGCCGGCGGTTGTTGCGGAAAGACTCGGTCTACCTGGAACTGATGCGAACCTCGGGATTGGACTATCGCAACGACCCGATCTCGCAATCGCTGCGGCGAACAGGCGTTGCCGGAGCCATGGACAAGCAAGTCGAGGTGGTCTCGACTCGGCTGACGCGGGAGGAAGCGGAGACGTTGTTGAAGCGCAAACCGCAATGGTTGCTCATTCAGCGAGACAAAGGCCAACCCGTCGCGCTTCGCGCCGCGGACCTGGCTCGTTATCTTGCTGAAAAAGAAAGCGATTCAGAGGCAACGACGGACCTAATCCAGATCCCGGCGGCACGCCTCCAAGCAGCACCGATTAACATTCGGGCCAATCTGCAAGAAGCGTATGAACAACTAAGCGCCGGAGGCAATGAGCTACTCTATGTGGAGAACCAGACCATTCCAGGCACATTGCGCGTTTACGGTGTGCTGACACGGGAACACATCGAGAAAACCTATCGCTAGCCAATCTGCGCGCGCACCGATGCCTCCGCTATCCTCAATCGAGAGAACATTCGCATGATATGGGTCAAAGCGTTTCACGTGGTCTTTATGGTGACCTGGTTCGCCGGACTATTTTATCTTCCGAGGCTCTACGTCTACCACGCAGTAACCACGGACGAGATCGGCATCGAACGGTTCAAAATCATGGAACGCCGGCTATTCGTGATGATGACGATCGGCGCCGTCGGAACAGCTCTGTTCGGCTTGGTGCTGCTGTTTGGATACGCTTGGCAAGCCTATGCCAGCAGCGGCTGGCTGCACTTGAAACTGACCTTAGTGGCGTTTCTCATCGGCTACCACATCTACCTTTATCTGCTACTGCGGAATTTCGCCGCAAACCGGAACCGACACACCCAACGATTCTATCGTTGGGTGAACGAGCTCCCGTCTTTGTTCCTCATCGGCATTGTGATTTTGGCGGTGGTGAAACCCTTTTGAAACCGACCGCGATCCTTTACTCGGGAGCAAACAAGGTCGCTACCGCGGCGGGATTAGACGCGAAGTAGGCATGCAAATACGACGCGGATAACCGCCCCCGATGATAAACACATTCGCCGGGTCGACCGTCGGGATAGTGAATTGCGCGGGTGGCACTGGGTACCCGAATGTCCGCCCGGGTATGGTGAAAACTATGCCCGCGCAGGTCTCCGTCCGGTAAGGGTATGCGCTGCAAGCCGATGCCCACCAGGTTGGGCTCTAAAACCGCCTCCCCCGGCAACACCCCTAACATGGGTTGTCGACAGCCCTCCGCATCCACCAATTCGTCCAACAGATACAGCATCCCTCCGCATTCGGCGAACAGCGGCTTGTTATCCGTCACGTGCTGCCGCACGGCCTCGCACATTGCCTCGTTCGCCATCAGACGCTCCATATGTAACTCCGGATAACCACCCGGCAGCCAGATTGCATCGCACGCGGGCAACACCGTATCTTCCAGCGGTGAAAAGAACACCAACTGAGCGCCCAGATCCTCAAGACAATCGAGATTGGCCTCGTAGATGAAAGAGAAGGCGGCATCGCGAGCAACCGCTATGGTGCAGCCTTGAAGTGCCGTGTTCGCGGTGGCTTGAACCTCCGAGGATTGAAAACTCACGGCTACTGGCAACTCACGCAATGCGGTATGGGCAATCGAATCGGCCGCCGCATCGAGACGCTCATCCAGGTCGATGAGCTCGGTGGCCTGGACCAAACCCAAATGTCGAGACGGCAACACCACTTGGTCGAGCCGGGGAACACTGCCGAGAAACGGCACACCGTCAGGCAAACTGGTTCTGAGAAGATCGGTATGCCCGGTTCCCCCAACCCCATTGGCAATCACTCCGGCAAAGGCAGCATCCCGGGCATAGCTTGCCAAACCTTGGGCGACTGCGCCAAAGGTTTGCGCCATCGCGCCGGCGTCGATCAGCGCGACAATCGGCACACCGAAAGTTCGAGCCAAATCGGCACTGGAAGGAACACCGTCGTAGAGCCCCATCACCCCCTCGATGAGGATGAGATCACTATCGGCGGCGGCTTCGTAGAGCAAGCGCCGACAATCCGCCTCACCGACCATCCACAAGTCCAATTGGTAGACAGGCGCACCCGACGCCCGCTCGAGAATCATGGGATCAAGGAAATCCGGACCGGTCTTGAACACACAGACGCGACGGCCTTGCCGGCGGTGATATCGCGCCAAGGCGGCGCAGAAGGTGGTCTTACCTTGGCCGGACGCGGGCGCTGAAACAAGAAGCGCAGGACAGTCGCGAGACATAACCGCACCCGGTCAATCAGAAGCGTTAGTAGAAGTTTAAAGTGGTAGCTAGGGGCGGGCTTGAACCGCCGACCTCATCATTATGAGTGATGCGCTCTAACCAGCTGAGCTACCTAGCCACCGAAGATACCCGCGCGCCTATGCCCGCGGGTCGGAAATTGTCTTGTCTGACCGGCTTGATGTCAAGGGTGATCATTCGTTTTGGGCGAGCCCGGCCATCAGACATTGAAGCGGAAATGAACCACATCCCCTTCCTGAACGACATAATCCTTGCCTTCCAGGCGCCATTTCCCAGTATCTTTTGCGCCCTGCTCGCCACCGCAAGCCACAAAATCATCGAAAGCAGTCACCTCCGCGCGAATGAACCCACGTTCAAAGTCCGTGTGAATCACGCCGGCCGCCTGGGGTGCCGTGGCACCACGTCGCACGGTCCATGCCCGGACTTCCTTGACCCCCGCGGTAAAAAAAGTGAGCAGCTTGAGTAACTCATAGGCGGCCCGGATCACCCGATTCAGGCCGGGCTCCACTTCACCCAATTCCGCCAGGAACTCCGCCCGATCCGCCTCATCCAGTTGACTGATCTCCGCTTCGATTGCCGCGCAAACGGATACCACCCGGGCACCCTCGGAGGATGCGCGCTCCTTCACACGGGCCAGATACTCACCGCCACCGGACTCATCGACATTGGCGATATACATCAGCGGTTTGGCCGTGAGGAGATGCAACTCGTCTAGCAGTGCCAGTGAATCGGCATCCAGCCCTATGGCGCGTACCGGCACCCCATTGTCCAACTGCTCGCGAACTTTCTCCAGCACGTCCATCATGCGCCGAGCTTGCTTGTCCCCGGACTTGGCCTTGCGCGCATGCCGGTCATGCGCCCGCTCGACCGTCCCCAGGTCGGCCAGCGCCAATTCGGTATTGATGGTGTCGATATCACTCAGCGGATCGACCCGTCCGGCAACGTGGGTCACATCGTCGTCTTCGAAGCATCGAATCACCTGGGCGATGGCGTCCGTCTCACGAATATGCGCTAAAAACTGATTTCCCAAGCCCTCGCCTTGACTGGCTCCAGCCACTAGCCCGGCGATATCCACAAACTCAATCTTGGTCGGAACCACCCGTTCCGGCCGAACCAATGCCGCCAATTGATCCAGGCGGAGATCGGGAACAGCAACCACGCCCACGTTCGGGTCGATGGTGCAAAACGGATAGTTCTCCGCCGCGATGCCGGCTTGCGTAAGGGCATTGAACAAGGTCGACTTGCCGACATTGGGCAGCCCGACAATTCCACAACGAATACCCATTGAGTGATTCCTTAGACCAACGGCACAAGGGGAAGAAGGGAATGCGCTCTGCCAACAGCCGCAATCATTTGCTGTGAAGCTCTTTCATGGCCTGCTGCTCTCGTGCGGCCGCCAGCAGCGGCATAACCGAAACGCCACGCTCCAGTGCCTGTCCGATCAACGCCTGCTCTTCGCTCGATGCGCGGCTCAAGACGTACCCGATCACCTCGTCGCGGTGACCCGGATGGCCAATACCCACCCGCATACGCCAGAACTCGGCCCCCAGATGCCGGATAATGTCTCGCAAGCCATTGTGCCCGCCATGGCCACCGCCCTGCTTCAGACGGACCGTCCCCGGCGGCAGATCCAGTTCATCGTGCACCACGAGCAGCGATTCCGGCGGGAGTTTGTAGTAACTGGCAAGCGCGGCAACGGCTCGGCCACTGGCATTCATAAAGGTGCTCGGCTTGAGCAACCACAACGCGTGCCCACCCAACGAGATCTGCGCCAATTCCCCATGGAGACGACGGTCGGGTTTGATCGCGCGGCTTCCGACCACGCGATCAATCAACCAAAAGCCGACATTGTGGCGGGTGGACGCATACTCGGCACCCGGATTACCCAAACCGATAATCGCCCGAATCGTCACCCCTGACCACCTGCCTTGCCGTCAGTCCCAGCCGATGGCTCGACGGGATCTATTCACCACCGGTGGACTCTTCACCCTCGCCAGCACCTTCCTCGCCCGCTTCAGGAGCCTCCTCCAAGCGCGGTGGAACGACGGTGACCACCGCCGGATCACTATCCGGATCATGGGCCAACGCAAGGATTGTTACGCCGGCGGGCAACACAATTTCCGACAAGTGGATGCTGTCGCCGACATTGAGCCCGCTGACATCGACTTCAATGAACTCGGGCAAATCCTTTGGAAGACACTCGATCTCCACTTCGGTCATCTGGTGCGAAATGATGCCACCGCGCTTGGCACCGGGTGAAACCGCTTCCCCCTGGAAGTGAAGCGGCACATGGACGCGAATGGCTTCACCTGCGACGACCCGCAGAAAGTCGATGTGGTTAATCGCACGTCCGCGATAGGGATGACGTTGTACGTCTTTGAGAATCACGTTTTCCTTGTTCCCATCGAGATCCAAAACCAGGATATGGGAGTAAAAGGCCTCGTGATCCAAATGATGACCCAAATCATTGCCGTCCAAGGCAATCATCATCGGTTCCTGGTTACCGCCATAGACGATCCCCGGAACCTGTCCTTCCCGACGCAGGCGGCGGCTCGCACCTTTCCCCTTATCGGTTCGAACTTTGGCAGAAATTTCAAAGGCTTCAAGACTCATGAACTCATCTCCACTCGGGCCGCAGAGAGCGGCCAAACGGTTCTCCCGCGACCAGGAAAACCCACAGCCCCATCAGGGAACCGCGCATTGTAACCGAAGGTTTAATCAATATATAGAGAGCTGACCGACTCGTCGTTGGCGATCCGACGAATGGTTTCGCCGAGGATGTGCGCCACGCTGAGTTGACGGATCTTCTTGCAGGCTGCCGCTTCGGGCGTCAGCGGAATGGTGTCAGTCACAACCAACTCATCCAGAGACGAGTTTTCGATACGCTCGAGTGCCGGCCCCGAAAGCACCGGATGGGTCGCATACGCGACAACCTGGGAGGCGCCTTCTTTTTTCAGCGCGGCCGCCGCCTGGCAAAGCGTACCAGCGGTGTCGACAATGTCATCGAGCAACACGCAGTATTTGTCCTTGACGTTGCCAATGATGTGCATGACCTCAGACTCGTTCGCCCGCGGGCGACGCTTGTCGATGATGGCCAAATCGGTGTCGTCCAGGCGTTTGGCGATCGCGCGCGCACGAACCACACCGCCCACATCGGGCGAAACCACGATCAAGTTCTCAGACTTCCGCTGCCAGATATCGGCCAGCAGAATCGGCGAAGCGTAGACATTATCGACCGGAACGTTGAAAAAACCTTGAATCTGATCAGCGTGCAAATCGACCGTGAGCAGATGATCAACCCCGGCCGCGTCCATCATGTTGGCGACCAGTTTTGCGGTAATCGGCACCCGCGCAGACCGGACACGGCGATCCTGCCGGGCGTAACCGAAATAGGGAACCACGGCAATGATTTTGTGGACTGAGGCACGCCGCAAGGCGTCGACCATGACCAACATTTCCATGAGATTGTCATTGGTCGGTGCCGAGGTGGTCTGGATCAGAAAGATGTCCCGCCCGCGAACATTATCTTGAATGTCGACGTTAATTTCGCCGTCACTGAAGCGGCTAACGGTCGCTTTACCCAGGGGCAGGGTCAGGTAGTTGGCGATAGCTTGGGCAAGCGGCCGATTGGAGTTGCCCGAGAAAATCATCACTTTGCCGCCGAGTACCGGCGCGTGATCCGCTAAGCTCATGCCGTTATCCCACCCGAAATAGCCATGGCGCGGCGCGGCGAGCAACGGCACTGCGGCCGTTGGCGCTCACCCACGCTGTATGATGTGATCATTCACACATTGGAAAGATGGCTGGGGTGCCAGGATTCGAACCTGGGAATGCGGGGATCAAAACCCCGTGCCTTACCGCTTGGCGACACCCCAAAAATCCTATCAATTCGCCGACGTCAAGCCGGCCAGCCGGTCGTGCAGCGGCGACCGATTCAGCCCCTTGGACACAAATCCAGTCAGCCCCGGTGGCACTTTGGCCAACACACCGCGCGCCGCCTCCACATCCGAAAATTCGGCGAACACGCACGCTCCGGTACCTGTCAGTCGTGCCGGCGCAGACTGATCAAGCCAGTCCAGCGCCTTAGCGACTTCCGGATAATGGCGACGCACTACCGGGAGACAATCATTGCGCCCGCGACCCGCGACAAAGTCGGCTATTTTGATGGGCTCCGAATTGCGTGTCAATTCAGGGTCACCAAAGATTCTCCCAGTCGCCACGTGACACGGCGGAACCAACACCAGGTAGACCGGCTCCGGCAGAGTCATTGGCGTCAGACACTCCCCCACGCCTTCCGCCCACGACGCCGCACCTTGAACGAACACCGGCACGTCGGCACCTAACTGCAAGCCCAACCCGGCAAGTTCTGCGTGGGTTAGCCCGATTTGCCAGAGGTAGTTCAAGCCCAGCAACACGGTTGCGGCATCTGAACTACCGCCACCCAGCCCGCCGCCAACGGGAATGCGCTTTTCCACCGCCAAATCGGCACCAAGCGCGCAATGGCCACGAGACTTCAGCAGATGCGCCGCACGACAGATCAAATCGGCTTCTGGCGGAATCTGCTCATTACCTCCAACCCTTCGAATAAATCCATCGGAACGCCGACGCATCCGAATGCGATCGCAGCAATCGATGAATTGGAACACGGTCTGGAGCGTGTGGTAACCATCGGCTCGGCGGCCGGTGACGTGCAGAAACAAGTTCAGCTTCGCCGGCGCGGGCAACTCCAGGAAAGATTCGTCGGTGCCCGCCGTCACGGCGCGCAGGCCTCGGTGGTCAAAGACACCCAATCTTGAATCACCAGCTTGATTCGGACGTCCGAGCGGTCGGCCGCGAGCCGACTGGGCAAATCCCACCCGAATGCGCTGCGGTACGCGAGGTACTGAATCGTCCAACCGTCTTGTGTCAGCTGCCGCAAGCGGCCTTTATCGTCCCACACCGGATCAGACGGAGATCCGGGCGCATCGACGCCCAGCAGCCAGTAGCGAAGCCCTTCAAGCGGAAGACGCTGCCCCGTCACCTGCCACAAGGCATCTTCCGGGCCCATCTCGAAATACCGTGTTTCACCGGCGGACTGAACCGTGAGCAAGCGCTGGTCACCGTCGATACGAACGCCACCGGTACCCAAGGGACCATTCAAACTGATGGAGTAGCGTTCAGCTTCCTGACGCCACGTCAGGCGTGCAGTCCACCCCTCGCCGTTGGCAACCAGACCCACCCGGCCCTGCACTTCCCAGCTGGGGCGACAAGCCAGCTGGGCACGACGAGCCATCCAGCGGGCCTCTCCGTCGCCGGAAGGAGCGGTGGTCGGCGCGGGAACACAGCCGGCGAGAATAAAAAAAGCCAGCCCCAGAATCAGTGGTTTCACGGGCCGAGAAAACGCTCCATCGTCTCCAATAACACGCGATGATCCGGGTCATCGCGCCGGGCTCGTTCCCACACCTCCCGCGCCTCGGATTTTTTACCGCGCATCCAGAGCACTTCGCCAAAATGGGCCGCAATTTCAGGATCAGAATCCAGCCCATAGGCTTGACTCAGATAATGCTCCGCTTCGGACAAATCTCCACGACGATAGGCAAGCCACCCGCGGCTGTCGATGATGGCGGGATTCTCCGGATCCAATTCCAGCGCGCGCATGACAAGCGCTTCAGCCTCGTCGAAACGCTCCGTATGAACCGTCAGCATGTAGCCCAGTGCATTGAGGGCATTGGCATCATTCGGATCCTCGGCGATTAGCTGGCGCAAGTCCTGCTCCGCCAGCGCCAAGCGTCCGACGTACTCGGCTGCTAGGGCGCGCAAATATCGAAGTTGGCGCTCTTGAGGGAACTGCGCCAAGGCCGTGGTGAGCAGCTCGAATGCCGCATCGTATTGGCCGTACCGAATCAGCTGCTCACCCTCGCCGACGTAGAGCGGCAACTGCAGTGATGGATTGCGATCACGAAGCTCTTGCAAATGACGCCGCGCATCTTCCATCTGATCCATCTGTATTAAGACATCAGCGATCTGCAATTGTGCCGAGACGACGTAGTCACCCCGTTGGACCTGGGCAAACCATTGCAACGCATTCTCAAGCCGGCCGCGCTCCCGCTCCAAAACCCCCAGGTGATAGTAGGCGTCAAAACGACGATAACCGGTCCTGAGAACGCGTGTCAGATAATCAAACGCATCTTCATACAGGCCTTCGTCGAGAGACAGCAACGCCATGGTATAGAGCGCTTCGGGTTGATTGGGTGTTAGCGCCAGCACCGCTTCGAATTGCACACGCGCCGCACCAAATTGGCCCGACTGCAGCAGCATGCGCGCATATTCCAAACGCAAGCCGGACTCATCGCCTCTTTGCGCCACCACCGTCGCCATGGTTTTAAGGGCCGCATCGGTTTCGCCGCGCTCCATTAGAATCCGTGCTTCGAGCACTTGGCCGCGATACCAGTCCGGCGCTAAACGTATCACTTCGTCTGCGGCCGATGTCGCCGCTTCCATGTCGCCGGCGATCATGGCCAACCGCGCCAACGCATAGTGATACTCGGCATACGCCGCATAGTCCTCCCTGAGAAGATCCATCGCGGACAAGGTGGCGGGGTCTTGGTTCACATAAGGTGACAACAGCCCTGGCAAAGCCAACAAGGCGGCTTTCGGTCCGTCTGCGTAGGTCGCCACCAAGTGGCGCAAATGCTCAGCCGCCTGGTCCCTTCGACCTAAACCAAGATTCAAACGCACCAGAGCGGTCAGTGCTTCGCTGTTATCGACGCTGAGAGCAGACCACCGCTCGGCGGTTTCCAAAGCCGTTTCGAGATCCCCCGCCGCCACCGCCAAATCGGTCGCCCGCTTGGCAACATCCGGATCATCCGATTGCTCCGCGGCACGACGGTATGACGATACGGCGAGGGTTGCATCGCCCCGCTTGGCCGCCATCTCACCCACTAGCAGCCAGTGCACCACATCAGGTTCCGTCGGTGCAGCCGCCGTTGAGGTATCGTCCCGCGCTGGCGGACCCCGATCGGGGATCACCGAACAAGCTGCCAGTGACAATGCAACCGGGAGCAGGAGAAATATCGCGCGGTACTCAGCCCGAAAAATAGCCATCATTTGGTGTTATCGCCTAAGACGTGGAAACCGCAATATAACCCGCTCCATTGGGGCTTGGCCACTCGGTGTCCCGACCAGCCTAACGGCCTCGCCGGAACGGGAAACCTTGTATTCAACGGGCTATTGACGGAAAATTCGTGCCTCTGTCCGCGGCCTAGTCTGCATGCCCCTTTTCAGCACTGGAATCAATCACACGACGGCCTCGGTCGATATCCGCGAACGTTTGGCCTTCACGAGCGAAGAACTACCGGCCGCTGTGCAGCGCTTGGGTGAGCTGCCCGCGGTGGACGAAGCGGTGATCGTCTCGACGTGTAATCGCACCGAGCTTTACGCCGTCGCCGACGACGTGGATCGTCTGGTGCAGTGGTTTTCCCACGAACGTAACATTCCGGAAACTGAGCTGCGAAACGTGATTTATTCCCACGCCGGTGAGTCAGCCATACGCCACCTGTTGCGCGTAACAGCCGGGCTGGACTCGATGGTCGTTGGCGAACCCCAGATCCTCGGCCAAGTGAAACTTGCCTATCAAACGGCACTGGGCGCCTCAACCACAAAGGCGCTGCTCAACCGCCTGTTTGAACACAGCTTCTCTGCCGCGAAACGGGTTCGAACCGAAACCCAAATCGGCGCCCACCCCGTATCCGTGGCATCCGCAGCGGTGGATCTGGCAAGGCAGATTTTCGCTGATCTTTCTGAGCATACCGCCTTGTTGATCGGTGCCGGCCAGACCATCGAGATTTGTGCCCGCCATTTGAGCCAACAGCAGCTGCGGCGCATCGTGATTGCCAATCGAAACGCCACACGTGCCCAAGCCTTGGCCCGCGAGATCCGGGGATTCGGCATCGGTTTGGACGAGATTGATGCCCATTTGGCAGAAGCGGATATTCTCATCGCCTCAACGGGCAGCACCCATCCCATCGTCCAGCTGGACCACGTCAAAACGGCGCTTAAAGCAAGAAAGCATCGCCCGATACTCATGGTTGATCTGGCGGTACCGCGCGACATCGACCCCCGGGTCGCAAAACTGGATGACGTCTATCTGTACACTGTGGATGATTTGCGCCAAGTGATTCAGAACAACCTGGATTCGCGCTTGTCTGAGGCCCAAGTGGCCGAATCGATTATCGATCAAGAAGTCCGACGTTTCCTCGACTGGCTTCAGGGGCGGGACGCCGACCGCGTCCTCGGAGCCTTGCACGGCCAGGCGGAGTTGGCGCGTGATGAAAGCCTGAGGCGTGCTTTGGCACGGCTACGAGCCGGGGTACCTGCGGAGCAGGTGGTCGAATCGCTGGCCCACAACCTGACCAACCGCTTACTGCACCAACCCAGTGTCCGGTTGCGGCAAGCAGGACAAGAGAAAGACCAAGATTTGCTGAACGCGGCCCTGAAGCTGTTTCAGCTGCCAACGCGAGAGGATTAGGGTGTGAAAGCAACCCTGCAGGCCCGGGCGCAAAGCCTCGCCGAACGTCACGAAGAATTGTCGGCTCTGTTGGCCGACCCCGAGGTCATCGGTGATCAACGTCGATTCCGGTCGCTGTCTCAGGAATACGCCCAACTCGAAGAGGTGTTGGCCACCATGACGGCGCTGCAAAACGCCGAAAGCCGCATCGCCGAGGCCGAAGCCATGCGCAGCGATCCGGACGCCGAAGTCCGCGCACTCGCGGCAGAAGAAAAAGAACTGGCCGAGACCGAACGCGACCAGCTCGAGCGGCAATTCCAGCGCATGCTGCTACCGCCTGACCCCCATGATCAGAGCAATGTATTCCTAGAGGTTCGCGCCGGCACGGGCGGCGACGAGGCCGCCATATTTGCCGGCGATCTGTTTCGTATGTACGCCCGTTACGCCGAGAACCAACGATGGCAGATGGAAATTCTCAGCGAAAACCCGGGCGAACACGGCGGCTATCGCGAAATTGTTGCCCGCCTGATCGGGGATGGGGTTTACTCCCGGCTGAAATACGAATCGGGCGCCCATCGGGTGCAACGTGTTCCCGCAACGGAATCGCAAGGCCGCATCCATACCTCGGCCTGCACCGTCGCCGTCCTTCCGGAAATCCAAGAGGTGGATGAGATCGATGTCAACACGTCCGATCTACGGATTGACACCTTCCGCGCATCCGGCGCCGGTGGGCAGCACGTCAACAAAACCGACTCGGCGATCCGCATCACGCACCTACCCAGCGGAATCGTGGTGGAGTGTCAGGACGAGCGATCTCAGCACAAGAACAAGGCCAAGGCGCTGGCGCTACTGAAAGCCCGCCTGTTAGCGGTCGAGCAAGAGAAACAGCGATCGGAAACGGCCGCAACGCGCCGCAGCTTGGTGGGGAGCGGAGACCGATCGGAGCGGATTCGCACCTACAATTTCCCCCAAGGCCGAATTACCGACCACCGCATCAACCTGACGCTGTACAAGCTGGAAGATGTGATGGAAGGTGACTTGGCGCCCGTACTGGATTCCTTGCGCGACGAGGACCAGGCCCGGCAACTCGAGGAACTCGGTGCCTGACGCGATGACGGCGTGCAACACGGTCGACCAGTGCCTTCGGGCCGGAGAGGCGCGATTGACCGCCGTTAGCGAAACGCCGCGGCTGGACGCCGAAGTGCTGTTGGCCCATGCCTTGAACTGGCCGCGCAGCCGCCTGTACGCCTACCCGGAACACACGTTGGCGCCAGACCAGCGCCGCCAATGGCAGCAACGCCTCAACAAGCGGCTGGCCGGCATTCCGGTGGCTTATTTGTGTGAACACGCCGAATTTTGGTCCCTCCCGCTCCGGGTCACGCCCGCCACCTTGATTCCCCGGCCCGAAACCGAGGGTCTGGTCGAATGGGCTTTGGCGCTGGGACCCTCCGGCGCCGAGCGCCGGGTTGCGGACCTGGGCACGGGTAGCGGCGCCATCGCGCTCGCCCTGGCGAAAGAGCGTTCCGACTGGCAATTTACGGCCGTCGACATCAGCACCGAAGCGCTTAACGTAGCTCGGCACAATGCGGTGCAGTTGGGCCTGAGCTCACACATTCATTTTATTCAGGGCCATTGGTGCCAACCCCTGGTCGGGCAAGCCTGGGACCTCATCGTATCCAATCCTCCTTACGTAGCAGACGCGGACCCGCACCTGGCGGCTTTGCATCACGAACCGGCAACGGCGTTGTGCGCCGGGCCAGACGGGCTGCGATGCATCCGCAGCATCGTCGCCGACGCATTCCATTGTCTAACAGCTAACGGCTGGCTGCTGTTGGAGCACGGCTGGGATCAAGGCCCGGCGGTCCGTAAACTGCTGAGCAGCGCCGGATACGTTGACGTCGAAACCCGACGGGATCTCGCCGGACACGAACGCACATCGGCCGGGCGACGGCCCGAGACTTGACCCAAACCCCTCCAGTCAGGGAGAGCAATACCGTAAACTCGCTCTGTCACCAAGCTTGGGCACCACCATGTCTTCCGGCCCCCAGACCACGTGTTGGAGATTCATGGAAAGGGAACAACTGATTCGCTATAGCCGGCAAATCATGCTGCCGCAATTGGGCCCGGAAGGGCAGGAGAAACTGCTGGCATCGCACGCGGTGCTGATCGGCGCGGGCGGGCTGGGATCGATCGTGGCCATGTACTTGGCGGCGCTGGGCGTCGGCCGGTTGACCATCGCCGATGGCGACCGGGTGGAACTCACCAACCTCCACCGTCAGTTACTACACGGCACGGCCGACATCGGACGGCCGAAAGTGGAATCGGCCACCGACACCCTGAACCGAATCAACCCGGAAATCTCGATTCAGACCATCGATCAACGCCTGGAAGGCGAAGCCTTGCGCGGCGCCGTTGAGGCTTCGGACGTGGTCGTTGACGGTTCGGACAACTTCGCCACCCGCTTTGCGGTCAACGAGGCTTGCGTGAAGTTTCGCAAACCGCTGGTCTCCGGAGCCGCCGTCCGTCTGGAAGGCCAAATCACGGTGATCCGCCCCGATCAGCCCGATAGCCCCTGCTACCGCTGCCTGTATAAAGATGGTTCGGATATCGCCGAAACTTGTGCCGCCAATGGCGTTCTGCCCCCCGTCGTGGGCACGATCGGCAGCTTGCAGGCGATCGAGGCAGTCAAAGTACTCGTCGGGATGGGAGAAACGTTGCGTAGCCGGCTGCTGGTGTTCGACGCCCTGACCATGGAGTGGCGCTCGCTGCGGTTCCGCCGCGACCCGGCGTGCCCGGTCTGTGCAGCGACACCATAGCGCTGCGGGTCACTTTTTCGATCCCAGCGACACCTTCCAAACCCTGCCCCCTCGGCGGGTCCGCGTCGGTGTTCCAGGACACCGGTTCGCGCCCATTTAAACCGCCACCCGATCGCAGGTCTTGACGGGTATTCCTGGGGTCAAACTGATGATGACCCCCACCGGCCGACCTTCAATCACCCGCCCGACCGTGTTCGTCGGCTTAGGCCTGCAACACCCGGGAGCCAGTAAGATCGAGCTCATCGATGACCAAGTCATGCCCGTTCAGGGCGTGGGTCGCCACACGCTGAAACTGGCTGGAATCGGTACTCGCCTACAAGCCGGCGATACCGTCGGGCTGGTCCACCAGAGAAGCAATAGTTTCTTTCTCGGCAGCGGGACGCGTCTGGCCGAGTATGCCGTGCCGGCGTCCGGGATGACCGCATTACCGCTCGGCGATTAGCGCCTCGCAGAGCATCATGCCCGTCAATTACCGAAGCAAATACCCATCTCCCGGGCCGTGTGCATGGTATCGCAATCAAGGGGTACGTTCTTAAGCTGCGAAATGGCATCTTCGATGGGAACTCCCACCATCTCGGGCGGCTGATAGGCAACCATCTGACCGAACGCGCCTCGCTCAACCAAACGCACGGCCGCCGCCCCAAACCGCAAAGCGATCAAACGATCGAAAGCGGTAGGACTGCCGCCCCGCTGAATGTGCCCCAGAACCACCGAACGGGTTTCTTTACCGGTGCGCTGGCCTATCTCGGCAGCGACGCGTTCTCCGATCCCCCCCAAACGAACCTCGCGACCGACTTCCGTCCCGATGGTCGACATCTCACCGCCCACAGGTTTAGCACCTTCCGCCACGACCACAATGGTGAAATGCCGCCCCGCGGCCTCACGCGCGCGGATTTTCTCGGTCACTTTTTCGATATCGAACTCGACCTCTGGGACGAGGATCGCATCGGCGCCTCCGGCAATTCCGGCATGCAACGCAATCCAGCCCGCGTACCGCCCCATGACCTCGACCACCATCACACGACGATGGGATTCGGCGGTGGTATGCAACCGCCCGATGGCTTCCGTGGCGATGGAGACCGCCGTATCGAAACCAAAGGTGAAATTGGTCAAGCGAATGTCATTGTCGATGGTCTTGGGCACGCCCACGATGGGGATCCCCTTCTCCTGGAAACGTCGCGCGATGCCGAGAGAACCATCACCACCAACGGCAATCAAGGCATCGGCACCCAACTCGTGGAAGCGTTCCACAACCCGGTCGGAAATATCCTGTTCCACCCACTGGCCATCCCGCTCCACCGGAAAAGCGAAGGGGTTGCCCTTGTTGATGGAACCCAAAATCGTTCCTCCCAAGTGGGCAATACCGCGGACCCGGTCGCGATCCAGTTCGACTAAACCATCAGGCGTCCCACTGAGCAAACCCTCGTAGCCATAACGAATGCCGGTGATCCGCCAACCGCGGTTCAAGGCACCGAGGGTGGCGGCACGGATGACCGCATTCAAACCAGGGGCGTCGCCGCCGCCGGTATTGATGAGTAAATGCATAGTCGTCACTCCTGCGCCGAAGGTTTCAGTTGATACCCGTAAAACACCCGTGCGTCGATTCGGCTTGCGCAAGCGAGATGCGCCCACTTCCTTGTGTCACAAAAACCGCGTAGATTCTCATTCCGATCGCATTCGATTTTTTGCATCCCGCCTCACCCAACCAAATCGAGCCGTCAAGCCGAGCGGTGAGCTCCCTAAGCGCTAAACTTGGCTGCTCACCGACAAACAACAACACGCAGGTAATCGGAAGATGAACATCATTGCGAAATATGGAACAGCCCTCATGGGCGTACTCTCTTGTGTCCTGCTTCAACCCAGCTGGGCTGATGATTTCGATTGTCAGGACGCGCGTGCTGCGCCGCTCAATAATAATACACCCTACTACGAAGGGTTTTATGTCGGGGAGTCCGGTTGTTTGTATGACCCCGCATCGATCAACGTCGAGCAGGTACCCCCCTTCCTGGGACCATCAGGTGACACCGGACGCCGGCTGTATTTCGTTAACGGCGCCAACCCGGAACGACGCCGGGAGTCCAGCAAACTCGCGCTGCTGGCCGAGTTTGCCGACATCCCGGTGGTAGGCATCTACAACACCTTTGCCGGTGGACAGCTCGAAGGTCTTATTGAAAGCGCCCGCCCACAGATCCGCGGTGCGTCTAAACAGATCGCCGAACTGGCCCTTGCAGCGATCGACCGAAAAGAGATCTTTCACATTCGGGGCGGCAGCCACGGTACCGCCGTGATCAGTGACGGCATGGGGCTGATTCGAGATGCCTTGTCGGAACGGCTACGAAACCGACCGGAAATCAACCGCGTCATGGCCGAATTTTTACGTGTGGAAACCCACGGGAGCACCGTCAGGAGCTTCCCTGACGGTCCGCAATATATCCACTACGTCAACTTATTAGACCCCGTCCCCTTCACTGCCGGCGTCATGGCGGTGGGTAATCGCCCAGGACGGCAAGCGGTCATCGCGCTGTTTTCCGATACCATCGAAGCCATGGAGGCTTGGTTCATGGAGCTGCCCGGTTTCTCCCAGTTTCTGCTCCAAACCCATGGTTTCAGCGCCTATACCGTATACCGCGAGCCCTTCGATGCGTTGTATGGCGAGGCCAATCAGCGCCGGCGGGCGACACGGATCTGGCTACCCCAAAAAACCGAAACCATTCAACGGCCGGGCGACCTTTAAAATCAAGGTGTTAGTCGGCGCTTCACAGGCTTTCCGGTTTTCAGAACGGGATCACCGCGCCCAAAAAATCAGCGGGCGAAGCGGGACGGTCGCCCGCTGCCCGGCCGATCGGCCGGGCAGCGGCGCTTTGGTTTAATATGGAGCCCTACCCAAGCGCGCGGGAGACAACATGCAACCGAAAAACAAAGTGTCATCTCGACCCGGCGGTCACGCCATTTTGGTGTGGGATCTGCCCGTCCGCTTGTTTCATTGGTCGCTGGTGCTGTTGTTGGTCACCGCCTGGGTGACCGCCCATTTGACACTGGAGGCGATGTACTGGCACAAGTTGGCGGGCTACGCCATCCTCAGCTTGATCCTGTTCCGAATCGTGTGGGGATTTGCCGGCAGTCGCCACGCACGCTTCGCCGACTTCATCCGGGGACCCGGCGCCGCATTACGCCACCTCCACCAATCGAGCTCGGCGGAGGATGGTGGCCATCCCATAGGCCATAATCCCCTTGGTGGATACATGGTGCTGCTTCTGATGCTGCTGGTTTTGATTCAAGCCTTGACCGGCTTGTTCGCAAGCGACCAAATCATGATCGACGGTCCCTTGGTTTCGCGAGTTTCATCGGACGTTAGCGAATGGGCAACCCGCATTCATAAAATCAACATCAATATCTTGATCATTGCATCGGGCGTGCATATCGCGGCCATCTTGTTCTACCTGTTCAAGCGTTCGGAAAACCTGATCCGCCCCATGATCACGGGTTACAAGGATGTCGCAGCGCCGGCCGAGCCTCTACGACCGGGAAATGGCCTGGTTCTTCAGGCCGCGGTCATCTTCGCGGCGGCGGTCGCCGTCGTTTGGATGTTGGTGCGCTTCGGTGGTGGCTGAGAAACGGAAATACCCGCAGCGAAAAGGCTAAGACTTCTGGCACCGGGCAACAAATGACTGGATCATCTTACCGGCAATGCTCATATCGCCAGGACAGGGGGGAAGCCGGTCGTATCGAAACCAGTCGGCTTCCAGGATTTCCTTTCCGTCAACCTGAATTTCCCCGGCGACGTGGTGACAGGTAAAAGCGATCATCAGTGAGTTGGGAAAAGGCCAGGGCTGCGAGCCGAAGTAGTCCAGATCACCGACTTCCAGGCCCACTTCTTCCATGACTTCCCGGCGCAAACAGAACTCCAGTGTCTCACCGGGTTCGACGAAACCCGCCAAAACGCTGAAGAAACCGGTCGGAAAATTCGCCCCCCTGGCCAGCAGAACATGCTCGTCCCGGCAAACCAGCGCCATGATGGCAGGAGACAAACGAGGAAACTGACGCAAACCACATTGGGGGCATTTTTTAGCACGGTCACTCTGCACCATCGCGAGGTCCGATCCGCAGCGGCCACAAAACCGGTGATCGCGATCCCAGGCAACGATTTGAACCGCTCGGCCGGCGATAAGATAGAGATCCTGGGGCATCCGCCCAAACAAACCGCGCAGATCGACGTACTCATGCTTCGGCGGCAGGTCGTCACTGAGGGCCGAGACACAGTAACAATGAACGCCGTTCAATCTTCCGAGATAGTGCGGGCTCTCGGTGGGCACACCCAGCAAAGGAAGGCGGCGTATTTTGGGTGGCAGCCACTCCGCCCCCGAGCGATCCACCAGCAAGCGCCCCTCGCGAAACACAAACCAGAAGGCGGGCTCCGCTAACGGATCCGGTCCTTCAACCGCCAATTCAAACTGCCCTTGGAGCTCGAAATCCGCCAGAGACACTCTGTCACCCGTCGTCGCTTTGCTGCCGCTAGAGCACCAAATTTAGGCTCGATCGACGGGAAAGGCCAGCACATCGTCAATCGACGCGGCCTCTAAAGCGATCATGATCAGACGATCCAAACCCAATGCCACCCCGGCACAATCCGGTAGCCCCGAATCCAAAGCAGCCAACAAAAACTCGTCGATGGGGATCTGCGGAAGATGTTCTGCTTGCCGCTCGGCAAGATCCGCTTCGAAACGGGCGCGCTGTTCCCGCGAATCCAGCAACTCATGAAATCCGTTCGCCAATTCCATGCCGTTCAGAAACAGCTCAAAGCGAGATGCCAGCGGAGGCTGACCGGGACGAATGCGCGACAACGCCGCTTGGCTGGCCGGGAAATCGTATACGAAGGTCGGACCCGAACGGCCCAACTCGG
>JAXHTV010000023.1 GCA_034189865.1 Pseudomonadota bacterium
CGGCAGATGGATATTCTCGCCGCCAGCGTTTACCTGCGTTATCTGGAGCACGGCGGACAAACGTTGCGCTTTCCCGACAACGGCTATCGCGGCGCCTACGTGAACGACATCGCGCAGGCGCTGCACACGGAGCATGGCGCGCGGTTCGTTCACGGGGTCGATGCCCTGTTCGGCAATGTGCCGCCCGACGCCGCACAGGGTGGCGACAAGGAAGCTCACATCGACGCCCTGGTGGCCAACACCAAAACGCTGTTGGGAGCGGATTACGCCGCGGTGTTCGATGCCGGGCTGAACGCCATTTTGGAGGATATTCGCCAGGATCTGGCCGAGTTCGGCGTCACCTACGACCGCTGGTACTCGGAGCGGGAGCTGGTGGCCAGCGGCGCGGTGGAGGCCACCTTGGCGGAGCTGAAACAAGCCGGGCACATTTATAGCCAGGACGGCGCTCAGTGGTTCCGCTCCACCGATTTCGGCGACGAGAAAGACCGGGTGGTGGTCCGGGAAAACGGCGTGGCGACGTATTTCGCCTCCGACATCGCCTATCACCGGGAAAAGCGCCAACGGGGCTTTGACCAACTCATCGATGTCTGGGGCGCCGACCACCACGGCTACGTGCCACGGGTCAAAGGTGCGTTAAAGGCGGTGGGGGAAGACCCGGACCGACTGCACGTTTTGCTGGTGCAGTTCGCCATTCTCTACCGGGGCAAGGAGAAGGTTTCCATGTCCACCCGGGCCGGCGAGTTCGTGACCCTGCGCGAGTTGCGCGAGGAAGTGGGCAACGACGCGGCGCGGTTTTTCTACGTATTGCGCTCGCAAGATCAACATCTGGACTTCGACCTGGAACTGGCCAAGAGCGAGAGTACGGATAATCCCGTTTATTACGTGCAGTATGCCCACGCCCGAATTTGCAGCGTGTTCAACCAACTGACCGAACAGGGCCGCAGCTTCGACCGCAACGCCGGCGAAGCGTCCCTGGCGCTGCTGGACAACGACCACGAGCAAGCCTTGATCACGGCGCTGTCCCGTTACCCGGAAATCATCGAAGCGGCGGCGCGCAACTTCGCACCCCACCTCCTGGCCTATTACTTGCGCGAGTTGGCCCAGTCCTTTCACACCTATTACAACGCCCACACCTTTTTGGTGGACGAAGACGCGCTCCGTAACGCCCGGCTGTGCCTGATTGCCGCCACCCGGCAGGTGTTGCGCAACGGATTGAATCTGCTCGGCGTGTCCGCGCCGGAGAGCATGTAAGCCATGGCCAACAGCCGGCGACCGCGACGCCCCAGCAAACGCCGCTCCAAATCCACCCGCAGCAAGCGACAGCAAAACGCCCTACCGGCCTGGGCGTGGCTGGTGCTGGGCATGGCGGTGGGCCTGACCATCGCCGTGGGTGTGTATATCGCCACCCAAGGCCCACAGGCCCCGAAAACCGCCACCATCACCGAGCAAGTCAAACCGCCGCCGGCCAAGGCGCCGGCCGCCAAAGCGCCAGAACAGGAAAAGGAAGAACCCAAGGGCATGCAGTTCGACTTCTACAAGCGGCTGCCCCAGCTTGAAGTGATTATTCCGGAGGCCGAGAACGGCGCGGGCCGGCCCCAGATCAAACCGCGCGCCGAGGCACTCAAGCCCGGTCGCTATGCCCTGCAGGCGGGATCGTTCCGGCGCTTTGAAGACGCCGACCGGCGCAAGGCCAGCCTGGCGCTCATCGGTGTGGAATCGCAGATTCAAAAAGTGGTGATCGACAGCGCCGAGACCTGGCACCGGGTGCGCATCGGGCCGTTTAACGATCCCGAAGCACTAGAGCGCACACGCGCGCGCCTGGAGCAAAACGGCATCGAAACCCTGGTGATCCGGCTGTCGGGCTGACCGCCATCAGACATCAGCGGGTTGGCAAGGCGTGAGGACTTACACCGCTTCCAGCTTGGCGTAGCCCATCACCAGCCATTTGCTGCCGACTTGCTCGAAATTCACCTGCACCCGAGCCTGCGGCCCGGCCCCTTCCAGATTCAGCACAATGCCTTCGCCGAACTTGGGGTGACGCACCATCTGCCCGATTTTGAACGCACCACCAGCGCCCGCCATGGGCTGGCGGTCGTGCAACACCGGCCGGCTGATCTGCACCCGGGGCCGTACGTCCTCCACCAACTCCGCCGGAAGCTCTTCCAGAAAACGGGAGGGAATACCGTACTGCTCGGTGTTGTAGAGCCGGCGCTTCTCGGCGTAGGTGAGATACAACTCCCGCATGGCGCGCGTCATGCCGACGTAACATAAACGTCGCTCTTCTTCGATCCCCGCGCCGTCTTCCAGCGATCGCTGGTGGGGGAAGAGGCCATCTTCCATGCCCGTCATGAACACCACCGGGAACTCCAGCCCTTTGGCGGAATGCAAGGTCATGAGCTGCACGCAGTCTTCCCACTCATCGGCCTGGCCTTCGCCCGCTTCCAGCGCGGCGTGGGTGAGGAAGGCCACCAGCGGCGAAACCCCCTCCAGGTCGGCTTCGTCCGGGCGGAATCCGCGCGCGGCGTTGATCAACTCCTGTAAGTTTTCCACCCGGGCCTCGCCCCGCTCGCCACCCTCCTGGGCGTAGTGGTCCATGAGCTTGGATTGAACAATCACCTCGCCGACCTGGTCTTCCAGGCTGAGTGATTCGACCCGCCCGTCCATCTCGTCAATCAACACCACAAACGCACCCACGGCGTTGGCGGCCCGGCCACTGCCCGCGGCCACAAACCGGGTGGCGGCTTCCCACAACGACAGGCCGTTTTCGCGAGCCAACTGGCGAACCGCGTCCATGGTGCGGTTGCCGATGCCCCGGGTGGGCAGGTTCACCACCCGCTCGAAGGAGGCATCGTCATGGCGATTGCAGATTAACCGCAGATAGGCCAAGGCGTCTTTGATTTCCGCCCGTTCGAAGAACCGCAAACCGCCATAAACCCGGTAGGGAATAGCGTGCTGCATCAAGGCTTCTTCAAACACCCGCGATTGGGCGTTGGAACGATACAGCACGGCGATTTCGCGGCGTAACGAGCCCTGTTCCTCATGGCGGCGAATCCGGTCGAGCACAAACTGCGCTTCGTCGTACTCGTTGAAGGCGGCGTAGAGCCGGATGGGATCGCCGGTGGAACCGTCGGTCCAAAGCTCCTTACCCATGCGCCCGGTGTTGTGGGCGATCAGGCCGTTGGCGGCCTTGAGAATGGTACTGGTGGAACGGTAGTTCTGCTCCAGCCGGACAATTTGCGCGTCGCGAAAATCGCGCCCGAACTGCTGCAAGTTTTCCACACGGGCGCCGCGCCAACTGTAAATGGACTGATCGTCGTCGCCCACCACGAACAGCTTGCCGGTGGTGCCGGCCAACTGCCGAAGCCACCGGTATTGCAGCGTATTGGTGTCTTGAAACTCGTCGACCAGAATGTGGCGAAAGCGCGCCTGATAGTGCGCCAGCAGGTCGGGGTCGTCACGCAACAGCTCGAAGCTGCGCAGCAGTAACTCGGCAAAATCCACCAGACCGCCGCGGGCACAGGCGGCCTCGTAAGCGGCGTAGATTCGCGTCATTTGCTGATAGATGGGGTCCCCGGTATCCGCCAAGTCCCCTGGACGCAGACCTTCTTCCTTGCGATTGTTGATAAACCACTGGACCTGGCGCACCGGCCAGCGGCTTTCATCCAGCTCCAGGCTGCGCAAGACCCGTTTCACCAAACGCCGCTGATCTTCGGTGTCCAGCACCTGAAAACTTTGTGGTAATCCGGCTTCCTGCCAGTGCTGGCGCAGCAAGCGGTGGGAAACGCCGTGGAAGGTTCCGATCCACATGCCGCCGCTGGGAACGCCCAACAACTGCTCAATGCGCCCGCGCATTTCCGCCGCCGCCTTGTTGGTAAAGGTCACGGCCATAATGCTCCAGGGCGAAATGCCTTCCACCCCCACCAACCAGGCCACACGATGAACCAGCACGCGGGTTTTGCCGCTACCCGCGCCCGCCAACACCAAAACCGGCAGCGCCGGCGCGCCCACGGCCTCACGCTGGCGCTCGTTCAAGCCTTCCAAAATCGCGGTCACATCCATCGCCGTATCTTACCAGAGAGGCTCTTGGGCCAGCCCCGCTCCTGAGGTTATATTTCTCGAATGATCTCCAAACTCCCCAGAGCAAACCGGCATACCTCGCTGCGCATCGCATTACTCGCATTGGCATGCTTCACCGCCGGGTGTGTCTCCGATGGCGCGCTGGCTCCGCCCCGCTCGGCGGAGACCGGTTTGGTCTACGGCCGCCTGTCCGCCGGGCAGATCGGCATTTACTCGATTTACCTCTACCGGGAAGGGCACCATTACCTGGTGCCGTTCACCGCGCCCACCGCCTACCCGGATGCCCAGGGCCGGTTCGTATTGGAGAATGCCCCACCGGGGGACTACTTTATCGCCGGCTTCTCCGATGGCCGCAGGAACTACTGGGTCACCCAAACCGCCGGACCGGCCACCGTGCCGCTGACGCCGGGCGGACTGGCCTATCTCGGCAGTTTTGTCGTTGAACCGCGTCCACGTCCGGAGCTAGACCAGCGCGAGGTGCGCCTGCGGCCGGATCCGGCTGCCGATGAACGCGAGATAATCCAATGGCTGCTCGCGCGGGTCGCGGGAACGGCGTGGGAGAATCGCCTGCGGCAACGCGAGGTGGAGCTCGACCCGCCACGCCCGTCACCCGACCACTGACCCCACCGCAACACCCAAGGAAGGACCGTGAACGAATTGATTGCCGGACTGACAGAATTCACCGGACAGATCTCCGGTCTCCTGTGGAAAAACGCCCTGACGCTGTTGATCCTGTTGGGCGTGGGGGCGTATTTGACGGTGCGCACCGGCTTCGTGCAACTCGGCGGGTTTCGCCACGCCTTCCATATCGTGCAAGGGCGCTACAGCCAGCCAGACGCGCCGGGGGAAATCTCCCACTTTCAGGCGCTGGCCACGGCCCTGTCGGCCACCGTAGGCACGGGCAACATTGCCGGGGTCGCCACCGCCATTTCCCTCGGCGGTCCGGGCGCCTTGTTCTGGATGTGGGTAACGGCATTTTTCGGCATGGCGACGAAATTCGCAGAATGCTCACTGGCATTGCGATTCCGCGAAGTCAGCCCCGACGGCGAAACCGCCGGCGGCCCCATGTATACCTTGCTCAACGGCTTGAACATGCGCGCCATGGCCATGGCATTCGCCGCCTTCGCCATGATCGCCTCCTTGGGAATCGGCAACATGGTTCAAGCCAATTCCGTGATGGACGGGCTGGGGCAAATCTTTCCCCAGCTCAGCGCGCACCGCTGGTGGGTGGGGATCGGCGTAGCCTTGCCGGTGGGCATGGTGATCATCGGGGGAATCCGGCGGATCGCCCGCACCGCCAGCGCCTTGGTGCCCTTTATGGCGATTCTGTATATCAGCGGCGCGCTATTGGTGCTGTTGAACCATGTGGACGCCATTCCCGGTGCCCTGTTGACCATCTTCAATCATGCGCTCAATCCCTGGGCCGTGGGCGGCGCGGTGGTGGGCGAGGCCATCCGCTGGGGCGTGGCACGGGGCTTGTTCTCCAATGAGGCGGGCCTGGGCTCCTCGCCCATGGCCCACGCCGCGGCACGCACCCACGAACCGGTCCGTGAGGGCCTGGTGGCCATGCTCGAACCGTTCATCGACACGCTGGTGATTTGCACCCTCACCGGACTGACCATCATCGTGACCGGTGCCTATCTCACCGCGCCTGACGGGGTGGTGGGCGCGGCGTTGACCACCTATGCTTTCGACCAAACCCTCGGCACGGCCGGTGCCGCGGTGGTCAGTCTCGGCCTGACGCTCTTCGCCTTCTCCACCATGATCGCGTGGTCGTATTATGGCGACCGCAGCGCGCGCTTTTTGTTCGGCGAACAGGCCGTGTTGCCCTACCGGGTGGTGTTCACCTGCCTGGTGGCGGTCGGCGCCGCCTTGCCGTTGGAACTGGTCTGGAACATCGCCGACATCACCAATCTCTTGATGGCCGTGCCCAACTTGATCGCTCTGGTGATGCTGGCCGGCCTCGTGGCCAAGCTGCGGCGTGACTATTTCGCATCCCATTTTCCCGGTCGATAATACATGGCCCGCATCGTGTCGACCTCGCGGGAATGGGTAGATTCGATGAAACGATCTGCGCACGATTCCCATCCGCCACCGGTCAAACCCTGCGCGCCACGATGAGACACTGAGGACCCGACGATTTTGACCGGATACCGCGACAACTGGATCGCTTTTGGCCGATGGCTGATCCTGCTCACAATCTTGAGCAGCGCTTCGGCCTGGGCGCAGCAAGTGACCGTGTCCATCGAAGGACTACCCCGCGATCTGCAAACCAATGCCGAAGCGAGCGTCACGCTGGCGCGCATGGCCGACCGAGAGCTCACGCCCGCTCAGATTCGCCGTCTGCATACCGACGCGCTTGAAGAAATCCGCCGAGCCCTAGAGCCCTTCGGCTACTACCAAACAGATATCCACTCGAGCTTGAAGCAAACCGCCGAGGTTTGGACAGCACGTTATGTGGTCGATGCGGGACCGCCGGTGCGCATCACGGATATCGACATTCAAATCCTTGGGCCCGGCGAAGAAGACCCGGCGATCCAACGGGTGGCGCGCAGCTTTCCGCTCAAAGTCGGAGATGTGGCCCTTCATCGCCGCTACGAAGACGGCAAACGTCGCATGATGCGCGTGGCCAACGAGCGGGGTTACATCGAAGCCCGGATGGCCACCAAGCGTTTAGAAGTGCGGCCCGATACCCTCGCCGCCCGTGTGGTTCTGCGGATGGAGACGGGCATCCGCTACTGTTTCGGTGAAGTGACGCTGCAGCAGGACGTCATCAACCCGGACTTTCTGGCCCGGTTTGTGCCGTTTGAAACCGGTGAGCCGTACTCGGCCGACCGCCTGCTGCAATTGCAGTACCGCCTGTTGGATGCCGAGTACTTCTCCACCGTGGACGTGGTTCCACGGCGCGATCTGGCAAAGGACTGCCAGATTCCCATTGAGGTCGAATTGGCGCCCGCCAAGCGCAATCGCTACACCCTCGGCTTGGGCTATGGCACCGATACCGGCGCCCGGGCGCTGATCGGTTACACCAATCGCCGGGTCAACCGCCGAGGACACCGAATCAACGTGGATGCCCGACTGGCGGAAACCGGCAACGGGGTGGATGCACGCTACGTGATACCGATTGATCAGCCGGCCACCGACAATTTGGCCCTGTTGGGCCGGGTCTTCGATGAGGACATCGACGATCGATTCAGCCGCATCCGTAGCCTGGGCGTGGCCCGCAACAACGTGTTCGGACGGTGGACACGAACCCTCCGGCTGATGCTGGAGAACGAAACCTTCGACATCGGTTTGGGCGCCGACCCGCAACGCTCCGATGCGCTGATACCGGGCTTGAGCTTCAGCTATGTGAGCGTGAACGACCCGTTGGCCACGGATCGGGGCTATCGCTGGTCGGTGGACCTTCAGGGCGCCCACGAGGCGGCCGCCTCAGACATCACCTTCGCCCAGGTCTTGACCAACGTTCGGACGGTGTACCGGGTTTGGCCCCGCGGCCGGTTTCTGGCCCGCAGCGATCTGGGATACACCAGCGTCAACGGTTTCGATGACCTCGCCCTGTCCAAGCGATTCTATGCCGGGGGCGACTACAGCGTGCGCGGCTACGACTACAAATCCCTGGGCGCCATCGATGAAGGTGGCCGCAACATCGGCGGTCGGTACCTGTTCACTCTGGGCGTCGACTATGAACACCGCGTCTACAAAGATTGGTCGGTGGCGGTGTTTTACGATGCGGGTAGCGCCTTCAACGACACCGAGCCGGACCTCAAGCAGGGAGCCGGCGTGGGCTTGCGCTGGCAGACCCCGGTCGGTCCTCTGCGAATCGACGTTGCCCACCCGTTCGACGATCCGGACACCGACTACCGCCTTCACCTGACCTTCGGGCCGGATTTGTGATGCGTAAGCTGGCCGTGGTGCTTGTGGTCTTGGTCGCGGTGGTGATCGCGATCGGCTACGGCGCAATCCACAGCACCCGTCTGCCGGTTTGGGCCGCAGCGCAAGCCAACCGACATTGGGAGGCGTTAACCATCGAGGGGGTCTCCGGCCGACTGGCCGGACCCCTGAACGTAGAACGGCTCACGGTGGAAACGCCCGCCGTTCGGGTGACCGTGCAAAACGCCCAACTCAAATGGACCCTGCGTCGGCTGCTCGGCCGCACCTTGGATATCGAAGCGCTCTCAGCGAAAAGCGTTCAGGTAGAACTTCGCGAACACAACGGTGCGGAACCCGCTTCCGGCGAGCCGTTCGAACTCCCGGACATCGACGTTCCCCTCACCATTGACTTGGGCCGGCTCGCGGTGGGCCAGCTGCACATCACGCCGGCCGGTGGCGAGCGCGTCTCGTTATTCGACTTGGCCACCTCCATCCATGCCGACGGCGCCGAATGGACCGTCCGCGAGCTTGCCCTTCGGCATGAAATGGCCGAGATCAAGGCCTCGGGAAATATCACCACCCGCGCCACCTATCCCTTGTCGGTGCAATTGGCGACGATGCTCTCTTTGCCCGACATACCGCCCTGGCCGGTGACCCTCACGGCAAACGGCGACCTCGACACGCTTGTGCTTACGGCGGATGGCCAATCGCCCTATCCGGTTACGCTCACCGGGCGAATAGACGATGTGCCGAAGCTCGGGCTCTGGACGCTGGAGGCCAACGTCCAGAGCCTCGACTTGAGCCAAGTGCGACCGGACCTGCCGGCGCTGACCACGGGGGGCACCCTCCAGGCCCGAGGCGAGGGCCTCGCCGCCGACATCCGCGCCGACGCGTTTGCCAAAGGGCTGGCGGGTCTCGATGCCGTGATTCATCTCTCGGCACACTGGGAAGATGCCACACTGCGGGTGGATGAACTGACGGCCAGCGGAAACATCGGCACGCTGCAAGGGCGCGGCCACGCCCGTTTGGGCACCCTGGACGACACCCAAATCGAAGCCGCCTTGGATTGGCAAGCGCTGCGTTGGCCCGCCCTGGATCACTGGAACAGTCCCAGCGGCCAGACGCGGATCAGCGGTTCACCGAGCGCCTATCAGGTGCAAATCGAAGGGCAGTTCGAAGGACCACCGCAGCAGATGCCTTCCACCCATCTTTCGCTCGCGGCCCATGGCAACCTGGAAAGCCTTGCGATCGACCGTCTGCAGGTGGACACGCTCGATGGGCAGATCACCGCCACCGGGGCCTTGAACTGGTCTGACGGACTGGATTGGACGGCGCGCGCAGAAGGCCGCGAGCTCAATCCGGGGGTGATGGATGCCGCTTGGCCCGGCCGCCTGGGTTTCGCCCTCACCACCGAGGGCCGGTACCAACAGCGCCTGAGCACCCATGTGCACGTGGAGAAACTGTCCGGTCGGCTCCGCAACCAAGCCGTGGATGGCCAGGCGGAACTGGATTGGTCCGACGAGACGCTCCGCATCGACGCGCTGGCGCTGCGTATCGCTGATGCCAGGCTGAATGTATCGGGTCGCTGGAACGCCGGTTGGGATTTGGCCGGATCGATGGATGCACCCGATCTGTCTCGGGTACTGCCCCAAGCCGGGGGCGCGCTGGCCGCCCGGTTTACGCTGCAAGGCAAACCCGAGGCGCCCGAAATCACGGTCAACGCCGACGCCACCGATTTGGCATGGGATGCGCTGCGTATTCAGTCCTTGGCGCTGACGGCGGATCTATCGCCCCAAGCCAACCAGCCCCTCACGGTGGACCTGAAGCTTGAACAAGCGTCATTGGGGGACCAATCCGTGCAATCAGGACGCGTTCTGGTCGATGGTACGGCCGCTGGGCACCAGATCCGTGCCACGGCACAGTCCGCCCAGGGTCAGTTGGACTTGATGGCTGAGGGCGCTTGGCGTCCGGCCGAACAGCAATGGGCCGGCACCCTGAATCAGCTCGCGCTGGTGTCGAAGCCGGACACCGCGTGGGTCATGACCGAGCCCACAGCGCTCAGCGCCGGACCGAAGCGGGTCAGCTTAAGTTCGCTGTGCCTGCGCCATGAGGGTGAGTCGCTTTGTGTCGAAGGCCGCTGGCAAGGCGCCGCGGGTTGGCACGCGCTGGCCGAGGTGACATCACTCCAGCTGGATAGAGCGCAGGCGTACATGGGTGACGACCACCGCCTTGAAGGCGTCATCAGCGCCCGCCTGGAAGCAAAAGCCGGCAGTGACGGCGCCGTGTTCGCCCAAGCGGAGACCACCAGCGACCAGCTGCGGGTCTTGACCCGTCCCAGTGCCGACGAAGGTCAGGGTTGGCGGGAGCTTCTGAGCGTGCGTGCGATCCGTCTCGATGGCCACTGGGACGAAGCCGGCATCCGTTTGGAAACGCGTGCACGCGTGGATCAAACCGGCAGCTGGCAAGGCCGCTGCGTGATTCCCGGCGTGCGCCAACCGGCCCAGTTCGCCACCGCCGAGATGCGCGACTGCCAGCTCTCCGCCGATCTGCCCGACGTGGATTTCGTGGCGTTGTTTGTTCCCGCCTTGGCCGATGCCAAAGGGTCACTCAAAGCGGAATTGAGCGCCCGCGGCCCGGTGAGCGAACCGATTTTCAACGGCCGGGTCGAGCTGGTGGATGGCGCGGCCGAGATTCCCGATTTAGGGCTTCGACTTCAGGCCATCACCCTCACGCTCACCACGGTTCCGGGCGACCGGCTCGCCTGGGTTGGCCAAGTTAACTCGGGCGACGGCCACCTGGATACGGAAGGCAGCCTGGCGTTGCAAGCCGGTGAGTTATCCCTCGAGGGAAAACTCACCGGTCGGAATTTTGCCGTGATCCGCACCGCCGAGGCCGCCGTCGATGTCACACCGGATCTTCGGTTCGCCTATTCGCCAGCGGAGTTGAGTGTTTCCGGTCAGGTGCTCATTCCCACGGCGGATATCACCCCCCGCGATCTCTCCAGCACCGTACAAGCTTCACCGGACGTGGTGATCGTGGATCCCGCCAAGACCACCGCCGAGCCGAAACCGCGTCCGCTCTCGTTGGATGTCACCGTGGCCTTGGGCGATGCGGTCTCGTTTGAAGGCTTCGGACTGCGCGCGAAGCTGGGTGGAGAACTGCGCTTTCGAGACGGACCGAACGAGCAACCCCTGGCGACCGGCCAGTTGCGCGTGATCGAAGGCCGCTACAACGCCTATGGCCAACCGCTGGAGATTGAAACCGGACGGATCATTTATACCGACGCGCCCGTCGACAATCCGGGCCTGGATTTGCGTGCCGTGAGGCGCCTGGAAGAAGTGCAAGTAGGCGTGGATGTCCGCGGTACGCTGGCTCAACCCCAGCTGACGCTGTTCTCGTCGCCGCCCATGTCCGATTCGGACATTCTCTCCTATTTGCTGTTCGGGCGACCCATGGCGCAATCCTCATCCCAGGACAGCCGTCGGGTGGCCGGAATTCTGGCCGCGACGCGTTTGTCCGGGGGGCAGATTCCAGGCGAACGACTGGCCGAGCGACTGGGCATCGAGGAAGTCTCGCTGGAATCTCAAGGCGGGGTCGAGGAAACCGAACTGGTACTCGGACGGCAGATCTCGCCGCGGCTATTCGTCAGTTACGGCGTGGGCTTGTTCGGCAACCAGTCCACTTTCCGGACGCTGTACCGTTTGAGCCGCCGCTGGACGCTCAAAACCGAGTCCGGCGTCGACCGCAGTGCCGACATCATATTCACCATCGAACGCTAATCGCGCGGCCCGGGGCGACCACCCCCTCGTTCAACAGGCCTCAAACCCCGCAGAACGAGAGATCACTGTTGAAGCAACCACGAGCATAGGCAATCCGGGAGCCGTCGATCTATACTGCTCGCCTGTGTTCCCACGACCCCGATTCCTACGATGATCTGGCGCAGCACCCCGATTTTTCTATTTGCACTTTGGATATTGGTCGGTTGCGGCCAAAAGGGCGATTTGTATTTTCCCGACGAGCCGCGGGAAGATCCTGCCGCCCAAACCCAACGAACAAACTAAAACTCCGCACCTGAAAACATGGATCATTTCAATTACCGAGACGGCCGGCTTTTCGCCGAAGATGTTGACCTTCAAACGCTGGCGGAACGCTTCGGCACCCCGGCCTATGTGTACTCCCGCGCCACCATTTGCCGCCACTTCCGCGTCTTCTCGGAAGCTCTGGCCGGCCAGGCTCATTTGCTTTGCTATGCGGTCAAGGCCAATTCCAATTTGGCGGTGCTGAACCTGCTGGCAGGATTGGGCGCCGGCTTCGACATCGTGTCGGTCGGCGAGCTGGAACGGGTACTCAGGGCCGGCGGCGACCCCGGTAAGGTGGTGTTTTCCGGCGTCGGCAAACGAGCGGATGAAGTTCGCCGCGCGCTGGAGGTGGGCATTCGCTGTTTCAACGTGGAATCCGAAGGCGAACTGGAGCGAATCGACACCATCGCCCGGGAAATGGGGGTCCGCGCGCCAGTCTCCTTGCGGGTCAATCCGGACGTCGACGCCCAAACCCATCCGTATATCTCCACCGGACTGAAGGAAAACAAATTCGGCATCGATATCGCGGTGGCGGAGTCGGTCTACCACCGCGCACATCAAATGGATGGGATACGGCTGGAAGGCATCGACTGCCACATCGGTTCTCAATTGACCGGAACCCAACCCTTTGTCGATGCCTTGGCACGGGTGCTGGCGATGGTCGATCGCCTGGCCGAAGCCGGCATTCATTTACGCCACATCGATGTGGGCGGAGGGTTAGGCATCCGCTATCGCAACGAAACGCCGCCGACGCCGGATGAGTATGTACGCGCCTTGCGGCCCAGTTTGGCGGGGCGTGATTTGGAAATTCTCTTTGAACCCGGGCGGGTGATCGTGGGCAACGCCGGTGTGCTGCTGACCCGCGTGGAGTACCTCAAACCGCATGGCGAACGGGCGTTTGCCATCGTAGACGCCGGCATGAACGATCTGATTCGCCCGGCGCTTTACCACGCCTGGCAGGACATCGTGCCGGTCATCCAACGCGACGGGGCCGAAGGCCAATGCTACGACATTGTGGGTCCGGTCTGTGAAACAGCCGATTTTATCGGCCGGGAACGTCAACTGAACCTCGAGCCCGGCGATATTTTGGCGGTGCGTTCCTCGGGTGCGTACGGCTTTGTGATGAGCTCGAACTACAACTCGCGGCCACGTCCGCCGGAAATCATGGTCGACGGCGCACAAGCTCATGTGGTTCGAGCACGGGAAAGCATCGATACCTTGATGCTCGGCGAATCACTGCTGCCCAATTGACGAGTGAACAGCAAACGGCCATGAGCGATTCAGACACAATCCCGCCGGAAGCCGGTCGTCCCACCGAGCTGGTGATGGTGGACGGCTCGTCGTACCTCTATCGGGCGTTCCACGCCTTGCCGCCGCTGAGCAACTCCCGCGGCCAACCCACCGGTGCGGTGTATGGCGTCATCAACATGTTGCGCAAACTGCTCCGCGAGCACCAGCCCCAGCGTATCGCCGTGGTCTTCGACGCGCCCGGCAAGACCTTTCGGGACGAGTTGTTCGAGTCCTACAAATCGCATCGCCCGCCCATGCCGGACGATTTGAGGTCGCAGATCGAACCGTTGCACGCCGCGGTCTCGGCCATGGGTATTCCCTTGCTGCAAATTCCCGGCGTCGAAGCCGACGATGTCATCGGCACGCTGGCGCGGCAGGCAGGCGATGCGGGTATCCACACGCTGATCTCCACCGGCGACAAGGACATGGCGCAACTGGTCAACGGCCACGTGACGCTGGTCAACACCATGACCGGCACCGTATTGGATCGCCAAGGGGTGATCGACAAGTTCGGCGTGCCCCCGGAGCGCATTATCGACTACCTGGCGCTGGTGGGAGACAGCTCGGATAACATTCCGGGGGTTCCCAAAGTCGGCCCGAAAACGGCAGCCAAGTGGCTGAACGAATACGGCAGCTTAGATGAGATCATCGCGCGGGCCGAGGAAATTCCCGGCAAAGTGGGCGAGTCGTTGCGTGCCAACTTGCCTCAACTGGAGTTATCCCGCCTGCTGGCCACCATCCACTGCGACGTCAAACTGGCCGAAAGTCTCGACCAACTCTCGCCCAGCGAACCCGACACGGACAAACTCCGAGAACTGTATACGGAGCTGGAGTTCGGCGGGCTATTGCGAGAACTGGAAGCCGACCAACCCGATCCGCCGCGGGGGTCGGAGTCTCCCCGTCGCTACCAGACGGTGTTGGATCAAAAAACCCTGGATGGTTGGCTTGAGCGGATCAAACATGCCGACCTGTTCGCCTTCGACACGGAAACCACCAGCCTCCGGTACGACAAAGCCGAAGTTGTGGGGGTTTCTTTCGCCATCGAGCCCGGCGAAGCGGCCTACGTGCCACTGGCTCACAACTACATAGGCGCGCCGGAGCAATTGAACCGGGAAGCCGTTTTGGCGCAGCTCAAGCCTATCTTGGAGGACCCAAAGCACGCGAAGGTCGGGCAGAACCTCAAATACGACAAGAACGTGCTGGCCAATCACGGCATTGAGCTGACCGGCATTGCCCACGACACCATGCTGCAATCGTATGTGCTCAACAGCACCGCCGGCCGCCACGATATGGATTCGATGGCGTTGCGGGAGCTCGGCGTGACCACCATCAAGTTCGAAGACGTGGCCGGAAAAGGCGCGCGACAGCTGGGGTTTGACGAAGTCGAAATCGAAAAAGCCGCCGAGTACGCAGCCGAAGATGCGGACATCACACTCCGATTGCACCAATCCTTGTGGCCACGGCTCAACAAAGAAACCCGTCTGCGCGCTGTCTACGAGGAAATGGAAGTCCCTCTGGTTCCCGTTCTGTCGCGAATGGAACAAACCGGGGTCTTGGTGGATCCCGAGCTGCTGCGCCGGCAAAGTCAGGAACTCGCCGAAGCCATGGCGGAACTCGAAGTGAAGGCCCACGATGAGGCGGGGCAAGCTTTCAACCTCGGTTCCCCGAAACAACTTCAGGAAATCCTATTCGACAAACTGCAATTGCCGGCACTGCGCAAGACCCCGAAAGGCCAACCCTCGACGGCGGAAGACGTGTTGCAGGAACTGGCTAACGACTACCGCTTGCCGCAACTGATTCTGGAATATCGCTCGCTCAGCAAGCTGAAGTCGACGTACACCGACAAGTTGCCGGATTTGATCAGCCCCAAGACGGGGCGTATTCACACCTCCTACCACCAAGCGGTCGCCGCCACCGGGCGCCTCTCCTCGTCCGAACCCAATTTGCAGAATATCCCCATACGAACCGCCGAAGGACGCAGGATCCGAGAGGCATTTGTCGCCCCGAAAGGGTATCGCATCCTCTCGGCAGACTATTCGCAAATCGAGCTGCGTATCATGGCCCATCTCTCCGGTGATGCGGGCCTGCTCAAAGCGTTTGCCGAAGGCAAGGACATTCACCAAGCCACGGCCTCGGAGGTATTCGGCGTGTCGCCGGACCAAGTTTCGGCGGACCAAAGACGCTCGGCCAAGGCGATCAATTTTGGACTGATCTATGGGATGTCGGCGTTTGGCTTGAGCCGCCAACTGGGCATTGAGCGTAGCGCCGCGCAAACTTATGTAGACCGGTATTTTGATCGCTATCCGGGCGTTAAAGACTTTATGGACCGAATCCAGGCACAAGCCCACGAAGACGGCTATGTCGAGACGGTCTTCGGGCGACGGCTTTATCTGCCGGAGATCAACTCACGCAACGCCCAGCGGCGTCAGTACGCCGAGCGCACTGCGATCAATGCGCCCATGCAGGGTACCGCGGCTGACATCATCAAGCGCGCCATGCTCGCAATCGACCGATGGCTGAACACATCGAACAACGGGATACGTATGATCATGCAGGTACACGACGAGTTAGTGTTCGAAGTACCGAAATCACAGATCTCCGACGCCGAAACCACGGTTAGAAAATTTATGATTAGCGCAGCCGAGCTAAAAACGCCGCTGGATGTAGATGTCGGAACCGGTAGAAACTGGGGCGAGAGTCACTAAACAATACTTAACATCGGCCAATAAATCAGGTGGTTAAGGTTAATTAAACGACAATAACTTCGTTGTAAAAAACCAAACCCTTTTCATTTGAACTTCAAATGGCGCAAAATGTCTGTGAGACGGGTGCCGCAATAGCACCCGTTTCCTACCCTGAGTAAGCGGGCCCATCGATATCCCCCAAGATCAGGTGGGTTCCGAACAGCCACGGCAGTCTCCCCCTTTAGACTGTCGTGGCTTTTTTTTACGGTCGTAAAACGCTAGTGCGCAGCCACGCTCTCATCTTCCAACCCGCCCGGGTCCAACCAGCGGGCCAACCGTGTGCGCGCGTCATCCCACCCCATCGCTTTGGTGGCTGAAAAAAGTTGAACGGTAAACAAATCTCCCGATAATTCTTCCAACTGTTTTCTCACGCGAAACAGAACCTGCGTCGCCGCCCCGCGGCTGAGCTTGTCTGATTTCGTCAAAAGGACATGGCAAGGCAGCCCCGCTTGCGCGCACCAGTTCAATAACTGTTGATCGAAATCAGTCATCGGGTGTCGGACATCCATGATGACGAACACCCCCTTTAAGCTATCGCGACCGGCCAAATACTCGCCGATCAACTTCCCCCAATGCCGGCGTATGGCTTCAGGCACTCGGGCAAAACCATAGCCCGGCAAGTCGACCAGGCGGGTGCCATCGTCAAATACGAAAAAATTGATCAATTGCGTGCGCCCTGGCGTGCGACTGGCACGCGCCAACCCTTTCCTTGACGTTATCGCATTGATCGCACTGGACTTTCCCGAGTTCGAGCGACCGGCGAAAGCCACCTCTGCCCCACTGTCAACGGGCAAACTCCGTAACCGATCAGCACTGATTAAAAAGGAGACGTTGCGAAAATCTTTCATAAAATGCTTGAGCTTGGTTGACCGTCTTGCGGGCGCTCAGTGTAAAATTAGCGACCCGAAAGTACATGGGCGCCCGCATTGTACGTTATTGTCGACTGCACTGTTGACCCCGTCACAAGCGGATACCGCTTGCTCAGGAGGCCTTCCGAATCATGAATAAACGGCTCGCAGCCATCGTTACGCTTATCGCCATCGGCGTCATGAACCCCGTTTATGCCGGAGGCAACGCGGAAACCGGGAAAGCCAAAGCGGTTCCTTGCGCCGCTTGTCACGGAGCGGATGGCAACAGCGTCAACGGCACATGGCCCAAGTTGGCCGGACAGCATGCCCAGTACATCGAATCGCAGCTTAAGGCCTTCCGTTCCGGCGAGCGAAGCAACCCGCTCATGACTGGGCAGGCGGCAGCTCTAAGCGATCAAGACATTCTCGATTTAGCCGCCTATTACTCTGAGCAGACGCTCAAGCCAGGTGTCGCCGATCCCGATAAAGTGGATCTGGGCCAGACGATTTATCGCGCGGGCAACGCCGACACCGAGGTTTCGGCATGCATGGCCTGCCACGGACCTTCAGGCAAAGGCAACGGTCCTGCGGGTTATCCACGTATCGGCGGGCAGCATGGGGCCTACGTGGCCGCACAGCTTAAAGCCTATGCCTCCGGCGAGCGTGGAAACACCACCACCGGCCGAATGATGCAAGATATTGCCTCTAAGATGAGCGACAAAGAAATCGAAGCGGTGGCATCGTTTGTTGAGGGACTCTATTAATAGTATATTGATGTTATGTGTTATCTAAGCATATAAAAAGACGGCCAGACCACTGGCCGGTCGAGGGCTTATAAGTCGAAGGCTTATAAATTGACGGTCAGACCACTGACCAAGTGAGGGGACTATGAAGAAGGATGGGCAACTAGAAGCCCGCCGGTGCGTGTCCCTACGATGGATGTTTTGTTTGTGGACGGCTCTGGTGTTTGGTCTGTCCACAGCGACACAGGCACTGGCGGAAATTTATACTGAGGGAACCCATTACACGAGGGTTTCCGACCCGGGGCGTGTGCATCAGGGTGAGCTTGTCGAAGTCGTGGAATTTATGTCCTACGGCTGTGCGCACTGTAGCAAGATGGAGCCCCATCTCAATCCTTGGGTGGAAGAGCACGAAGATCGTATCGATTTCGTCCGCATTACCCACGGAGAAAGCACTTACAACAGCTGGTGGGGACGTTACGGTCAAGCGTTCTACGCTTGTAAAGCGCTTGGTGTGGTGGGAGATAAGTTGGAGCAAATTCACCACGCGTTCTTCGAAGCGATCCATCATGACCACACGCTGAAGAGCAACAAACGCCAGATCGCGAAATTTTTGTCGCATTTCGGCATTTCGGAAAAGCAATTCTACGCGGCTTATGATTCGCCAGACGTGGAAAGCTTGGTCGAAGACGCCGATCAACTGTGGCGCCGATTTTCGATTCGAAAAACCCCGACGTTCATCGTTAACGGGAAATACGAAGTTAATCCCGGGGATCTTTCCAAATTGGACTATGATGACCCGAAAGCAGAGACCTTGAAGGTCATTGAATATCTCGTTCAACTGGAAAGCGGGACGGAAAGCGCGCAAGCCTTAACGGCTTCCATGCGATAGTACGCCCCACACCGACCGAGAACTGGTAAGGCCCGCATCACGCGGGCCTTACTTTTTGCGATCCATCATATAATCAGGGAAAGCGAGTCTTCGGGACATGGCGTGCCATCAACCAGTGAACTCACACCATACCGCGCCGGTAACCGACGTATAATGAATTTATTGGCGGTCACGGATCTGCACACAACAGTCTTCGATGGAACACGGATTTTTCTTTGAATTACTGATCATTCTCACCACCTCCCTCGGTGTGATCGCCCTATTCCATCGTTTCCGCATCCCCGCTACACTTGGCTACCTGAGCGTGGGCGTGTTGATTGGACCCGGTGGCCTGAGCCTCATTACCAATCAGCATGCGATTGAATACCTCGCTGAATTTGGCGTGGTGTTTCTCTTGTTCTCCCTCGGACTGGAGTTTGCGCTGCCCCGCATGATAGCCATGCGGCGGGCTGTTTTCGGTATGGGCCTGACCCAAGTTTTGGTCTGCACCTTGGCCTTTTTCGCGGCCGCCAGCCTCATTGGTATGCGCACCGAAACCTCGCTGATCATCGCCGGCGCCTTTGCGCTGTCTTCCACCGCCATTGTCACCAAAGAGTTGACCCTCGGACGGCAACTACACGCCCGATTCGGCCAGCTGGCCTTCGCGGTGCTGCTACTTCAGGACTTGGCCTCGGTATTCTTCCTGGTGATGATCCCGACCTTCGCGCTTGGCGGCGATCACATGCTCTGGGCCATGGGCTGGGCATTGATGAAGACGGTGGCGTTACTCGGGATTCTCATGATCGTCGGCGCCCGCATCCTGCCCTTCATTTTCATGGAAGTGGCAAAGTCCCGTTCCGAAGAGCTATTTGTCCTGGCCGCCATTGTCGTCGTGCTATTGGCGGGCGCATTAACGCATTTGGCCGGTTTATCGATGGCATTGGGCGCTTTTATCGCCGGCATGATGCTGGGCGAAAGTCATTTCCGGCACCAGATCGAAGCAGAAATACGCCCATTTCGAGACGTCCTGCTCGGCATTTTCTTCGTGACCGTTGGAATGCTGATGGATCTGCGCGTCCTGGCGGAGGCTTGGTACTGGGTGATCTTAATCACCCTCGGCGTGATGGTCTTCAAGACCCTCACCATTACCGTGATTGGACGTCTACTCCGCGAGACCTGGGACAATAGCCTGAAAACCGGTATTTCCCTGGCTCAGGGAGGAGAGTTCGGTTTCGCCATGCTAGCCGTCGCTGCAAGCAATGGCTTGGTCGGGCCAGAGACCAGCGCCATCGTGCTGGCCTGCATCATCCTGAGTATGACGCTGACTCCCTTACTCATTCGTTCAAACAGTCAGCTCACCCAGATTCTGTTGCCACGGGCCTCGTCATCCCAGGGCGGCCAATCAGTTTCTCTGGGAAGCGTCGAGGCGGCCACCGCCAAGCTCAACAACCATGTGGTGATTTGCGGCTTCGGACGGGTGGGACAAGCCGTGGGACGATTTCTCCGCCAGGAAAAGATACCCTTTGTTGCGGTCGATTCGGACCCGATTCGGGTTCAGGAAGCGACGCTGGCGGGCGAGAATGTCCACTATGGGGACTCCCGACAAGGGGCGCTGCTCCGCGCACTGGGTCTGGAACGGGCTCGGATGGTGGTAATCGCCTTCGACAATTTCCCGCAAGCGCAAGTGGTCTTAAACCAAATACGTAGCATCCAACAAGAAGTGCCCGTATTGGTGCGGACCGCGGACGACTCACATTGGGAAGAGTTGCGCGAGGCAGGAGCAACCGAGGTGGTACCAGAAACCCTCGAAGGCAGCCTGATGTTGATATCCCACGTCCTAACCATGCTGGAAGTGCCGGCCTACCGGATCCGTGAACGCATCAGAGAGGTACGCTCCCAGCGATACCAGTTGCTGCACGGTTATCTTCACGGTGAGCGATCACGGACGACAGACAATGCCGGCAATCCGGTGGATGTAATTCATGCCGTGCCACTGGCGGAAAAAGCATACGCCGTGGGTCGCACGTTAGAAGAATTGGCGCTGGAACGCACCGGGCTTTACGTACAAGCGCTGCGTCGCCGGGGGATTACCTGGCAAAACCCGGACGCACAAATCGCGCTGGAAGCCGATGACATCTTGGTGTTGCTGGGTACCGCTCAGCAGATTGAGAGCGCGGAAAATTTTCTGTTGGGGGGTGGCGAGCTGTGGACCGCGGCGATTAGCTAACCGCTATGTGGCCGCCCCCGCGGGGGACACCCGCACCCATGACTTGGAGAAACAACATATGCCCAAACACAAACGACTGTTGGTCGGGTTCGGTTTGATCATGCTGGCCAGCGCAATACCAGTGCATGGCGGAACCCTGACGCCTGATAAAAATTCCGCAGGAGACTTATCAATGGAAGCGACACTTGTTCCCATACCTAACGCCAAACAGCCTGAAACAGGCATTCTGACAGGCGGCCAACCCACCGCAGAACAACTGGATCAAGCCCAGGCCGCGGGTTACAAAACAATCGTTAACCTGCGCCCCGCGGCAGAAATGAAAGAATGGAACGAAGCCCAGAAAGTTGAGCAACTGGGCATGAAATATGTCTTAATCCCGGTCGCTGGCGGGGCCGACTTGTCGGACACCAACACCCAGGCTTTGGATGCCGTACTGGCGAACCCGGACAACTACCCGGTGATGGTTCACTGCGCCAGTGGGAACCGTGTCGGGGCGCTATTCGCCTTACGAGCGGCCCGAATTCAGGGTAAAGACGCCGAAGAAGCCCTGAAGATCGGCGAAGCCGCCGGACTCACCGGCCTGGCCCCCGTCGTTCGCGAATTACTGGCAAAGTGAGCAACTCCGAGAACCGGAGCGTGCGGTGAGACTCACTCACGCTCCGGCCGATTCAGCGCCTGCACGAGCCGACCGACGCTGAGGCCCTGCACCACGATCGAAAACAGCACCACACAGTAGGTGATGGTAAGTAGCAGATCCCGCTCCGGGCCGGCGGGAATCGACAACGCCAAAGCGACCGAAATACCACCCCGCAATCCACCCCAGGTCAGGATGGGCACCGCACACCGCCCCAAATCGTGTAGCGGCCGCAGCAGGTTCACCAAAGTACCCACGCTCACCCAGCGCGCCAACAAAACCACGGGGATGATGAGCAAGCTGGCAAGCAGATAAGCTCCGGACAGTTGGATAACCAACAGCTCGAGGCCGATTAACACAAAAAGCACGACATTGAGGATTTCGTCCACCAACTCCCAGAATGTGTCCAAATGCTCTCGGGAGCGTTCCGACATGGCTAACATGCGACCTCGATTGCCAATCAACAAACCGGCCACGACCACCACGATGGGACCGGAGACGTGAATCGCCATGGCCAAAGTGTACCCGCCCATGACCAAGGCCAGAGTCAGCAACACCTCCACTTGGTAGTTGTCCACTCGTCGAATCAATCGGTAGGCCAGGAACCCCAGAACCAACCCCAATACGATCCCGCCGAAAGCCTCTTCGGCGAACAGCGTGGCGATATGGCCGGGATCGGGCTCCTGACCCGAGGCGATGACGCCCAGAATCACCATAAACACCACCACCCCGACGCCGTCGTTGAACAGCGACTCGCCCGAGATGTTTACTTCGACATCACGCGGTGCACCAACCCGCTTGAGAATCCCCAGCACGGCGATCGGATCGGTCGGAGAAATCAGGGCACCGAATAACAGACAATAGATAAACGACACCTCGAATCCTATGGCGTCGAGCACGATATAGGAGAAAGTGGCTACCAACAGAGTCGACAGCAGTACCCCTAAAGTTGCAAAGCCGCCGATGGTCCACTTGTGACGCCATAACTCTTCGAGATTGACGTGTAATGCGCCAGCGAACAGCAGAAAGCTCAGCATCCACTCCATCAAGGTCTCGTTGAAATCGATCCGACGAACGATGGCCACCGCGCGATCGGCCAGACCGAACCCGATGGCATCCAGCAGCAGCAGGGCCAACGAAAACAACAAACTTAAAAGCATCACGCCGATGGTGGTCGGCAATTTGAGGATGCGATCGTTGAGATAGGCGAACAACGCAGCCAGCGACACCATCGCGGCCGTGATGGACAATAAGTTCATACGGGTAATCGTCAGTTTGAGTGGGATGGATAAACGCGTACCGGTGAGCCCACGCGAAGGCCCAGCCCCCCATCGGCACGCCCCTGATTGACGGCGATCTCGACCAGGCCATTCGAATTTTCGTACCAGAAAGCGGCCCCCGCCGGCACATCCGAAAAAGTCCGGGCGAACGGAATCTGATGGCTGTCAAGCGCCAAGGCATCCGACGCTTTGAGATGACTTGCTCGCAAACCGGTCATGGCATTGCCGTAGTGATCGACGTAGATGATCTCGGCCAGATCTTCCGGCCATTCCAGGCCGATGGCCGGCTGACCCATGGGGGCGGTTTCCAAATCCTGACCGGCGACCACACGAGCCGCAGCAGGCGCGAACACATCCCGGCCGTGAAAGGTGGCAGACAATCGGGACCGAGCGCCGATCAGCTCCCGCCAATGCGTTTGATCCGCCCGGCGAGCGACCACACTGAACAAACCGTTGTCGGGGCCGATGAAACATCGCCCGTCGGCCGTCAAGACCACGGCCCGACGTTCGGACCCCACGCCCGGGTCAACCACCCCCACGACGATGGCACCGACCGGCAGTTGGTCCACAAGCGCCGCCAACAGATAAGCGGCCGAGCGCGGTCGAAACGGTGGTAAATCGTGGCAGAGATCGACAACGGCGACGTCAGGATACACACGTGCAATGGCCGCACGCATCTGACCTACGTAAGGACCGTCCGCACCAAAATCGGTAAAAAGGAATATCATACGGAGCTTCTCGGCAGCCAATCGGGTGTCTTCAGTCGCTCGGTCGTGGATAACTTACCCATCTGCACTCGGCGTTTCCAGCGAATGTCTAATTGAGTATCCAGAATGATTCAGCTGAATCAGATCACGCTCCGCCGCGGGCCGGAACCGTTGCTGGAGAATACCAGCGCAACCATTTTTCCCAAACAACGAGTAGGACTGGTCGGTGCCAACGGCAGCGGAAAATCCACCCTGTTGGCATTGCTGTTAGGGGAACTGGGCACCGAGACCGGTGAAGTCAGCCTACCACGCAATTGGGTGATATCCCATTTGCAGCAACACACCGAGCCGGTGGAGAAATCGGCCCTGGATTTCGTGCTCGATGGTGACTCGGCCTTTCGCGCCGCGCAACGGGAACTCGCTGAAGCCGAAGCCAGCGGCGATGGCCAACGCATCGGCACTGCCCACGAAAAACTCGAACAAGTGGGAGGCTACACCGCGACCGCGCGGGCCGGCCAGTTGCTTGACGGGCTGGATTTCAAACCCTCCGACCAAAGCCGACGCGTCGCTGAGTTCTCCGGCGGTTGGCGGGTACGACTGAATTTGGCGCGCACCTTGATGAGCCCGTCGGATTTGATGCTGCTGGACGAGCCCACCAACCACTTGGATTTGGAAACCGTACTGTGGCTGGAGCAATGGCTGCGGAATTATCCCGGCACCCTGGTGATCATCTCGCACGACCGTGAGTTTCTCGACCAGGTGGCCGATCACATCATCCACATCGACCACAAACGCTTGATCAGCTACACCGGAAACTACACGGATTTCGAACGCCGAAGGGCAGAGAACATGGCGCGCCAACAGGCCGCGTATACTAAGCAACAGCAAGAAACCGCCCGCCTTCAACGGTTTATCGATCGATTCCGCGCCAAAGCGACCAAGGCCCGAGCCGCTCAAGCGAGAATCAAAACCCTGGAACGCATGGAAAAGCTCGCGCCGGCCCACGCCGACTCGCCGTTTCATTTTGAATTTCCGGAACCGCCGGGCGCATCCGAACCGCTGTTGCAGCTTGAAGGGGCGAGTTTGGGCTACGAGCGGCATCGGATTCTATCGGGCGTCAACTTGAGCTTGCGAAGCGGAGACCGAATCGGCCTGCTCGGACCCAACGGCGCCGGAAAATCCACCCTGATTCGAGCGCTGGCCGGGGACCTGATGCCTCAAAGCGGGCACCGGCACGTCGCCAAAAATTGCCGGGTGGGGTATTTCGCTCAGCACCAGTTGGAGCAACTCAATCCCACCGACAGCCCCTTGTCCCATCTGCAACGCTTGGCACCGGAAGCGGACAGCCAATCCCTGCGCGACTTTCTCGGTGGATTCGGATTTGGAGGTGATGCGGCGCTGGAGCCCATTGGCCCCTTGTCCGGAGGTGAAAAAGCCCGTCTGGTCTTGGCGCTACTGGTCTGGCAAGCGCCCAACCTGTTGTTATTGGATGAGCCCACCAATCATCTGGACATGGACATGCGCCACGCGCTCACGGTCGCCCTGCAGGGATTCGAAGGCGCCGTGGTGACGGTATCCCATGATCGTCACCTGCTGTCTGAAACGGTGGATCGCTACTGGTTGACGGCCGAAGGCACCGTGCGCGAGTTTGCCGGCGACTTGAACGATTACCGCCGTTGGCTTAGCGAGCAATCGCCAAAAGCTGCGGACAGCACGCGCGCCAAAAACCCAACCCCAAACAGCGCAGAAGATCGGAAAGACCAGCGGCGGCGTGAGGCGCGCTCGCGCGAGGCTTTGCGCCCCCTGAAATCGCGCGCCGACTCGCTGGCCGCGAAAATCGACGCCTTGGGCCAAGAACTGACCCGGATCGAAACCGAACTCGGGGAACCGACGCTGTATGACGCCGAACAAAAAGCTCGACTGACCGAGCTGTTGCAACGCCAGGGGGCGCTACAAAACCAGCGAGAGCAACTCGAATCGGAGTGGCTGGAAGCGGAAGAAGCCCTGGAGCAGGCCCGGGAAAGGCTTTAACGGCGTTGCTACAGCGAACGCTCCCGCCCGTTTCAAGCGGGCGGGAGCGCCACTGCGATCAATCAGGCCAGATGAGCAGGTCGATCACGCTCCTACAACTCGACTTCGCCGACGAAAGTCGCATTCAAGCGTAGCAGCTGGGTTTCGCCATTGGAATCGTCGACGCCATCATTGTCGTTGACGACCAGGGCGGTTCCGTCCGCGAGCGCGGCCAGACCCTCGATCTTCTCCAGAACCGGACCGGCGGTGACTTCAAGATCCGGCACCAGATCCCGAACGAGCGTTTTCTCCAGCACCGGGAATTTAGGCGCTGCCGGTTCCATGACGGCCGGGGCGACTGCCGTGTCTGTGGCGGCCGGCTCAGACGGTTCGGGCAACGGCTCCACGCGCGCGACGGAGAAGCGATAGATGCGCTTGATCACGGCGTCGGTTCCAGCCTGATTGTCCCGTTCGATCACCGCGAAGCGTTCATCGCCCAAGTACGTCAGATCGGACAAGCCAACCCAGCCGCCGTTGTCCGATTCAGGCTCTTCCAGGGGATAGTAGTAGAAGGCCCACTCACCACTGCCGGTGTCGTAGCGACCGATACGTGCCAGCCCGTCTGGATCTTCATCCCACTCGCGCTGGAATGCGACGAAAACCTGCTCGGAGGGGGCTGTCATGACGGCCCCCGGCATGGATTCACCTGCGACTGCGGCAACGCCCTCGAAACCGAAACGGATCTGAAAATCATTCACCGCATCGGGTAAGGTGACGACGTCTTCGATCACCCCGGTGGCGGAGACCTTAAGCAGCAGATTCAACACCTCGTCGCCGTCCCCGGCGGCGCCGCTGCCCTCAGAAACCAGCCAAAAACCCCCGGCCGGACTGACGGCAATACCTTCCAAGTCGAGATTCACCGTGAACTCGGCATCGCCATTCACCAAACCCGGATCCACGGCCGATAACGCACTGCCGCTGTCGCTGAGCACAATCTCGCCGTCGATCACGGCCGGCGAGGTGGACAGATCCAAGGCAAAGATCCGGCTCTTGGCATAGAAGCTGTCATGCACCGTGTAAGCACGGTCTTCATCGTCCGGGGCCACAGACAAGCCGGACAGCGCCCCCCACGGGATCGGCGTGCCGTCTTCCCGGTCCGCCGATTCAACGGTGGGATAAACCGGAACCTCGGCCGTGAGGCTGTAAATCGTGATACGGGAGCGGAACTTGTCGCCCCGGTCATCCTTTTCGCTGGCCGCCACGAGCAAGTTGCGTTGGGGAATGGCCAACAAACCTTCCGGCCCGACGCCGGTGGGTAACACTTGAACCAACTCATTACGGCCCAACAACCCCAAACGATAGACGAAGATCAAGTTGGCGCGTTCGGAACCGACGAACAGAAAACGATTGGCGCCAAAACGCCCGTATTCCACATTCTCGGGCTCGTTGCCCTTGTTTTCGGACCGATTTTCCGGGTAATGCCCGACCCGCACCGCCATCTGATCAAGGGTGTTGCCGGAACTGAACAAGACACCGCCCCAACTGCCGTAGAGGGTGAAGCCGCGGCTTCCGCCGAACAAGTCACCCTCATCGGCCGTGGCGAATACCAACGGCGACACCCAAGAAACGCCATCCGGCTCACGCGGAACCTCGGCCAGCGAACCGGTTAGCTCGATAAAGTCGTTCTCGGCAATATCTACACCCTCGAGATCGACGGTCCCGGCCTCCCAGTTGCGGTACACCCGGCCGGAAGGCAGATGAACCAAGGCGAGGTGATTGTTCTCCTGGAACGAGACCACCGCCACATTGGCCTTGTTGATGTCGACATACTCCGGTTCCGGGTCAGTGGGGAACAAATTGGGAATGCCAACAAACGACACATCGCGGGAAGTCCAGTCGGCAGGCTCTCCAACCAAGTCGAAGATGGTCATGCTGCCTGCAGGTGCCTGAGGCGGCTCACCGTCACCCAGGTCTTCGTCTCGCTCGTTTTCGATCACCACGGCTGCGAAGCGTTTATCCGGACTCACGGCGACCGAATCCGGCTGGCCGAATAGATCAAAGGTCTCCACCATCATTTGAGTGGTGAGGTCGATCACCACCAACTCACCACTGGTGGTCACGAAATCCACGGACGTGTTAACCGCCACCAGTGCGTAGTTCCCCGCGACCGCAACCGATGTCGGCTCACCGGAAAGCTCGACCGTACCTGCCGGAACCGGGCTGGCGGGATTGGTGATATCGACGAACCCGACAAGCTCAAGCTCGCTGTCCGTGTAGATCAATGTATTGCCGTCGTCGCTGGCAGCGACGATTTCGGCCACCGTTTCTTCGTCGACATCGGTGTTCAGAAACACCGGAAAATGGGCAATCCGCTGGAAATAGCGCTCCGTATTGGCTCGCAGTTCCGCAATCGGCCCTTGGGCAAATGCATTGGGAACGGATACGGCGGCAATGGCGCAGCCCACGAGACATCGTCGGACAAATCGACGCAGCAGCGAATTCATTAGGCACTCCTTGTTCTGAAGCCGGAACCGCTTAGACCCCCCACGGCTCCGGCAAAAGGAGTGAATTTACTGGGCAAAGGTTGCGTGGATATTAAGCCACCGGGACCCAGGTCGCTCGGAACTGCAGGTTAAACCCATCGCGCGCACAAAAATCGGAGCCCGAAAACAAAACGCCCCCGACAGAAGCGGGGGCGTGCGAAGGAAAATTGGTGGCGGAAGAACGGATTACTCGTCGTCAGCCTTGGGCTTACCCGCTCCCTTCGGCTTGTGTTCCTGGATACGTTTGTGCGCTTTTTTGGCGGCCGCATCGACTTCCTCACGCGTGAGATAACCGTCTTCGTCGCTGTCCATGCGCTTAAACCGATCCTCTGCATTGGCTGCGTGCTCCGCCGCGGAAATCTTCCCGTCACCGTCCGTATCCACGCGTTCGAACATCTGGTTGATTCGATTGTTCGCTTTCGGGGGTACTGCCAGGGCCGATACCGTCCAGACCATGCCGACAACCAATGTGAATAAGACAACTGAGGCTTTTTTGCTCATGCTTTTAGGTCCTTTTAGAAACTCAGGTCTAAGCTTTGGCAACCACGCCATGAATTCGTTCAATCGTGACGAAGCTGGCCGTGGTCCGATCGAAAATCGTGCCACCGAAACCAAGTCCGGCGCAAAAGGCCAAAACAGAGCATGATCCCGCCCAAAAGGATCATCCAGATCGCCATCGCCACGGGCAACCTCGGAAGAGCCAACCACGTTGCCAGCTCGTCGAACAACGCCGGTAACAGGCTGGGATGGCGCACCAGCACATAACCCACCCCAATCACGGCCCCGATTTTGCCCGTCCTCGCCAGAGACGCCGCGAGGGGACCACGGGAAGCGAGTTGATATAGTCGCGCGGCACTCGCGGGCGCGACCCCTCCCGAGGATGCCGCGCTCACGCGGCGCAAGCGCGCGCCTCGGACCGCCATCTTGGCCCCGCCGATCGCCAAGCCGGCGGGAACGACGATCGCCGCATCCATCGTGGCGGGAAGCCAATCCCGAGGGCCGATTTCTTCCCCCAGCTTGAATTTGCGTTCCAGGCCGCGAATGCCATCGGCGGTCAGCAGCGCCAGGAACTCCAGTACCTGCTCGGTGCGGTTCCGGTAGACGATGCCATCCTCGCCTTGAAAAAACTGCCCCAGAAAGTCGTAACCACGATCATGAATGGCACTGACGGCAACCCAACCGTCTTGTGCGGCGGAAAGATCATCGACCGCGGGAGAGTCTCCCATCCAATGGTCGACGATGGGTATGACCGCCTCGCCATAGTCTCGGACAATGGATTGAAACACCGGGTCCGAGCCGTAAACCTGCAAGACCCGTGGCGCACGTTCCGGATACTTGATCAGCGCAATTCGCGCTTTCAGCAGTAGCTCCGGATCGGTGGCCCAATCGAATAGTACCGCCCGTACGGGATCCGGTTCAGCGGCCAGCCGCGCGGCCGCCTCAGCGCCCACGAGCGGCGTTAACTCGATCTCGGCCAGCTGCCAATCCACTGACGGTGGCTGCCAGAAGACAGCCAAGCACCCCGCAACGACCGCGGTAAAACTCAACACACTCATCCAGCGGAGAAACATTGCGCCCCCCTTCAGTCAACTGACGCCTTGCTCAAGGTAAACGCGCCGCCTGCACGTGCATCCAATCGAAGTTGCGGCTGCGCCCCAGGCTAACCCAGCCTTCATTCTCCCAACATGCCCACCAGGGCTCATACTCCGGTCGAGCCAATTGGGCCTGGTGCCGCCCCCAGTTCAATTGGTTGCGTTCCGGGTCGTAGTCGATCGCGATCCCCCAGGCATGGGTCGACCACGTGCTGCCGCCGCGCTTTTGGCGCTTGGCGAAGCAACCGCCCCACAAGTCCAACCCCAGCGCCCGAATTTCCGTCATGCCATAGGTGTCGAACACCTGTTGTAAAACACGTTGCAGCGAGGCTTCGACTTTCGGATGACAGACAAAGGAATCGACGACCTTCCGCTTGTCCCAAGCCAAACGGTGCGGATAAGGCAATTGCACGCGGACCAGTTGTTCCGCGACAGGGCCGAAGTAACCGGTGAGATCGTCCTCACTCTGCGTCGGCCAGCCATTGGGATTCGCCGGTGAAGGTATCGGCTGGTCCCGCCAAGGCGACGGCAAACTCCCCGTTTCTTTGAGGGCGACCAAACATTCCAGACCGTAACGGGTTCGCGGTCCGAGATAGCCATCGACGGGGCCCACATCGATACCCTGCTCACCGCACAGAATCTGCACACAGCCAATAATCTTGCGTGTTCTGGGCCATTCGGCCGGTAACTCTGGCAGTTCGGACAGGGCCGCGTCCGTCATCGGACCGGCGATACCATCGATGGCGCCAGAGTATAGCCCCCGCGCCTTGAGCGCTTCTTGAACCAGCCTTATCGTTTGTTTCACCTGTACGTCTCCCGGACAACAATGGATCGCTCAGCATCGCGACCATGAGCCGATATACTCGAAAATCGCGCCCGACCTCAGGGCCGTTTTCGCCCAATGACATGATATCTTGTGCCCACTGGCTGATTCAGAGGAAGTCTTTTGATGAAAAAAGTGATCGCGCTGCTGCTTTTAATGGTCGTCACGACCACCCATCCGCTCCAAGCGGCAGAGGAACCATTCGAAGCCGGCGTTCATTATCGTGAGCTTTCACGCACCCTCCTTTGGGGAGACAGCGACAAAGTGGAAGTGGTGGAATTCTTCTGGTACGGCTGCCCCCATTGTTATCAGTTCGAGCCCACCTTGAGTGCCTGGCTGGCCGACAATGGCGAGACCGTTAATTTTGTCCGGGTGCCGGGGACCAACAACCGCTACAACCCGCTGTGGGACCTTCACGCTCAGGCCTACTTCGTATCGCAGTCCCTGGGTGTCAGTGATAAAACCCACGGCGTGCTGTTCCACGCGCTTCACAACCCTGAATCGAAAAAACGCCTGGCAAGTCGCGAGGAAATTAAGGACGTATTTATATCCCAAGGCGTGGACGCGGACGCCTTCGACCAAGCCTGGAACGCCTTTCTCGTGAAAACCAATCTCAACCGTGCTGAGCAGCTTGGCGAGGCCTATGGCGTCGGCGGCGTACCGGCCATGGCCGTAGCCGGAAAATACGTGGTGGACTCCCGGGTACCCAAAGGATTCAGCCAGATGATGGAGGTCGTGGACTTCCTCGTGAAACGGGAACTGAACCGCCGCAGCACAGCCGAGTAAATCTCAACCGATTCCGACCGTCGCGATCGTGCCGGCGAGTATCTGGAAGCTCACAACCAACGGTTGAAGTGCGGATTTGATGACGGCGTGTTCTTACTGGCCGGCGGTCTTCAACCGAACGTGGGGGGAGGAAGACCCCTTTGTCTCGGCCGATGTCGTGACAGCTAGATTCTCGACGTCACCCCGGCGCGCGCCGATGGCCGACTCAAATTTCTGTTGGCCTGAAAATCCTTTTCACGCTCATCCGAGGATGCCCAGCACATGAGCAACACGACTCAGGGTCCCGACGGCCATAGGCGCTGTCGATGGTGCAGCGCGGCACCGGAGTTTTTGCACTATCACGATACCGAGTGGGGCTTTCCCGTAGGCGATGACCACCGCCTGTTCGAGAAACTGAGCCTGGAGAGCTTTCAGTCCGGCCTGAGCTGGCGCACCATCCTGACCAAACGCGAAAACTTCCGCGCCGCCTTTTGCGAATTCGATTTCGACCAGATCGCGCGCTTTAGTCAGCGTGACGTGGACCGTCTGCTCAATAACGAAGGAATCGTTCGCCATCGAGGAAAAATCGCCGCGGTGATCAACAACGCCGAGCGCGCGCGTGAACTGGTCCGCTCGGAAGGATCTCTCGCCGCTTTCATCTGGCGTTACGAACCTAAAAACGACGGGCTCGCTGAGCCGCAATCGGTTTCGACCTCAGAAGAATCCATTGCCCTGTCGAAAGAACTCAAAAAACGGGGATGGAAATTCATTGGCCCCACAACCGTGTATGCTTTCATGCAAGCCATGGGATTGATCAACGACCACGTCAGCAACTGCGTGATCCGGGCGAAAGTCGAGCACGCGCGGCGGCATTTCGAACGGCCTGGCAGTTAACGATCGCCGGCGACAAAGACGTCGCTCCAGCAGCGGAACCGGGGCCGTGAGAACCACCGACCCCCACCACACCATCGCGGATACTCAGCCGCCCGGCAGGATTCCGGCATGTGGTCGCCTGGGAATGGCGCGCCCGAGAGGATTCGAACCTCTGACCTTTGGCTCCGGAGGCCAACGCTCTATCCAGCTGAGCTACGGGCGCGAAGGCTGGAAAGCATACCCCGAACCTGGTTGATCGTCCATGGCACCGAATGCGGCGGGTATTTTTCCCGCGGACCTTTTCGGTATACTTAGCCGCCAATTGAATCAGCGGCGTCGTTTTCGGCGGCGCAACTGATGCGAATTTCAGGTTGATCGCCAAGTAGGAGTGTCTCGTGACAGAGCACGATAACAACTCAATTAATACCATGATGGCACTGCTGGCCCTCATGGTGGGCTTCGCCATTTTGATCGGCGTTTTGGCCTACGTGATTACCAGCTTCACGGCTGCCGATGCCGACGAACCGATGGTTCGCGAGGCCATCAGCCAACGTCTCGAGCCGGTTGGCCAAGTTCGAACCGAAGCGGACGGAGAACTCCCCACGGCCATCGAAGTCGCCACCGCGGAGCCCGCATCCGAACCGCAGAGCGGTTCCGAGGTTTACCAGAACGCCTGCGCGGCTTGTCATGCCAGTGGCGTTATGAACTCGCCGCGTTTGGGCAACAAAGGCGATTGGGAGCCACGGCTCTCTCAAGGCTACGAGGCCGTGGTGAGCAACGCCATCAACGGAATCAGAGCCATGCCACCGCGCGGCGGCAACCCGTCCCTGAGCGATGAGGAAGTGGAAGCGGCGGTACGCCACATGCTGGAAGCCAGCGATTTGGCGCCCTGACGGACTGCACCATCATCTTCAAGAAGGCTGCCGCAAGGCAGCCTTCTTGTATGCACCATCGGAATTCGCTGGACGAATCGACCGAATTCCACCAGTTAAGTTACCCACCCCATTAAGAAAGCGAGAATAAAAAATGCTATTGATGCGACCGACGATGAACCGACCATTTTTTCGATCCCTGTGGGCCTGTGGCCTGATGGCCACGCTGCTCGCCCCGACCGCCGCGCTGGGCGCATGCCAATTCACGGTAAACGTCAACAACCCCGCCGACGCCGAGTCCATTGCGCACGTGACGAAACTGGGTGTCAAAGTGAAGGGCGGCACGTGGCGCAACATCCAACAAGGCGGGAAACGGGTGCTCTCGGCCGGACAAACCTACACAGAATCGTTCAAGCCGACGATTTCCGGCGACTGTGACGCTAATCGACGCTATCGCGCCAAAGTCAAATGCAAGAAAGAAGGGGGATTGCTGGGCTTCTCCTCCACGGTTTCGAAAGGCTGGCGCTACACGCCGAGCGAGACCGGCTGGATCAGCCGGGAAACGGTGAACATCGACACCCGATGCCCGTAACACAAACCGACTGATGTCCTCGGCACCGGGTCGGGTCACTCGCCCGGTGCCGCCTCGCCACGCAACAACTCGCGAAGCGCTGCGAGCTGGCTACGCCCTCTCTCCATGCGCTGAGCGGGATCCACCGCCATGCCCGGCTTTTCCCACTCCACACTCTCAGGCGGCAACTCGCTTAGGAATCGGCTCGGCTCCCGATCGACTTCCTCGCCACCCATCCGCCGCGAACCGGCGTAGGTGATCGTGAGTGTTTTTCGGGCACGAGTGATCCCCACGTAGGCCAGCCGGCGCTCCTCTTCTATTGTCCCGGCATCGATGCTGTTGCGGTGAGGCAACAACTCCTCCTCTACGCCCACCATATAGACATGGTCGAACTCCAGCCCCTTGGCGCTATGGAACGTCATGAGCTGAACCGCATCTTCGCTGGTCTGATCGTCCCGGCGCTCCAACATGCCGATAAGACTGATATGCGCCAGCAAGGCTTCCAGCGTGGGCTCGCCATCCCATTTCTCTTGTAACCGGCTCAGCCAACCCACCAGATCGTTGACGTTCTCTTGCCGTCGTTCGCCCGCACGCCGATCCTTGCTGATCTCAATCAGCCAGTTGGCGTAATCGATGGAATCGAGCAGCCGTTTCACACAAGTGGTAGCGGACTCTTCCGCCGCGACGCGCTGCATGCCGATGACCCACTCGGCGAATTGATGCAAACGGTCCAAGGCCCGTTCCGAGACGTGAGCGGCCAGCCCCATCTCATGACAAGCCGTCAATAGGCTGATCCCGCGTGTTTGGGCATAGAGGCCCAGTTTTTCCAGGGTACTGGCGCCGATTTCGCGGCGCGGGGTGTTGACGATCCGCAAAAAGGCCGCGTCATCGTCCGGGTTGTACAACAACCTCAGATACGCCATCACATCGCGCACTTCCGCGGCGTCGAAAAAGGAACTGCCCCCGGTGATCCGATAGGGCACCTTGTGTTCCCGTAGCGCCCGCTCGAACGCGCGGGCTTGGTGATTGCTGCGGTAGAGGATGGCCAGATCACTGTAACGAAGCCGCTTTTGGAAATGGCGTTGCAGCAGCTCGGAGACCACCCGTTGGACCTCGTCCTCCCCACTCTCGCAGGCCACGATCCGAATCGCATCTCCCCGCCCCAAGGCGCTCCAAAGACGCTTTTCGTACAAATGGCTGTTGTGGGCGATCAATCCGTTCGCCGCTTTCAGTATGGTTTCGGTGGAACGGTAGTTTTGTTCCAGCTTGACCACCTTCAAGATGGGGAAGTCGGCTTGTAGCTGTTGCAGATTTTGTGGGCGGGCACCGCGCCAAGCATAGATGGACTGGTCGTCATCGCCGACCACTGTGAAACTGGCCCGAGGGCCGGCTATGCGTTTGAGTAAACGATACTGGGCCGCGTTGGTGTCCTGGTATTCGTCCACCAAGATATGTCGGAAGCTGTTCTGCCAGGTTTCGCATACGGCCGGATCGCGCTCCAGCAGCCGGACGGGCAGCGCGATCAAATCGTCGAAATCCACCGCATTGTAGGCGCGCAAATGCCGTTCGTATTCGCCGTAGAGACTCGCTTCCCGGTAGGTGGTGTCGTCTTCGGCTTGCGCCAGCGCATCCTCCGGTGTCACCAATTCGTTTTTCCAGGTCGAAATGCGCGACTGCAGGACGGCAACCTCCTTGTCGCCCACCCCGGTGTCCCGACGCGTCAGTTCTTTCAACAAGCCCCGGCTGTCTTCCGTATCGAACAGCGAAAATTTAGACTTCAAGCCCACCGTATCAGGCTGCCGTCTGAGGATCTGCAGGCCCAGGCTGTGAAAGGTGGATGTGAGCGGTCCGCGACCTTGAACGTTCCGCATCAAGGCGCTCAGGCGCTGCCCCATTTCTCGGGCCGCCTTGTTGGTGAACGTGACGGCCACGATTTTCGATGGCGAATAACCACATTCGTTGGCCAAAAAGGCGATCTTTTGCGTGATCACCCGCGTCTTGCCACTGCCGGCGCCGGCCAAGACCAACAACGGCCCGTCGGCATAGCGTACGGCTTCGTCCTGCTGCGGATTAAGCTTGGCCATAGATCATCAAATGGGTGGAAGACCGCCCGATAGGGCGCATTGGATTCGATTCGGCTTACCTAAGCCAAAGGCTACCAGTCCGCCGGCAGGAGAAACAGAGTTGACAAATCCAGGTCAGGCAAAACTCGATCAGCGCATGGCCCGATCCAGCTGCCGGTACTGAATTGCCTCGCCGATATGGGCTTGCTCAATAGCAGTCGAACCTTCCAGATCAGCGATGGTACGGGCCACTTTCAAGATACGGTGATAGGCGCGCGCCGACAGGCCCAGTTTTTCGATGGCTTGCTCCAGCAATGCCCGCACGGACGCGGTGAGGTCACAGACCGCGGCCAATTCGCGAACGGCCAGATGAGCGTTGGGACCCCCCTGACGATCCTGCTGCTGTGCCCGGGCCCGCACAACCCGGGAACGGATCTCCCGGCTGGAAGGTGCCGGCGTGTCGGGCTGGGCCAGCAACACATCCTGCGGCACGGGTGGCACTTCCACATGCAGGTCAATCCGATCCAGCAGCGGCCCGGAAAGACGCGCCCGATATCGGCGCACTTGGTCCTCGGTACAGCGACAGCGGCCGCGCGGATCACCTAGATGACCACAGGGGCAGGGATTCATGGCCGCGATGAGCTGAAATCGGGCGGGAAAAGTCGCTTGGCGAGCCGCCCGCGAAATGTGAATCTGGCCCGTCTCCAAAGGCTCCCTCAACACTTCAAGAACCCGACGATCAAACTCCGGCAACTCGTCCAAAAACAACACACCATGATGGGCCAATGAAATCTCACCCGGCCGCGGAGAAGATCCACCGCCCACCAAAGCCACGCCCGAGGCGGTGTGGTGCGGCGCCCTGAAAGGCCGCTGGCGCCATTGGGCGGGGCGAAATTCCGCATTTGCCACCGATAGAACTGCCGCCGTCTCTAACGCTTCCGTCTCTGTCAGCGGTGGCAAAATCCCGCAGAAGCGCTTGGCCAACATGCTCTTGCCGGTGCCTGGCGGGCCGATCATCAGCACGCTATGACCACCGGCTGCACTGATTTCCAAGGCCCGCTTGGCGCCGTGCTGTCCCCGGACATCGGCCATGTCGTCGCCGTCCGGTACGGTGGCAGATGGCTCCGCCGGCACAGCCAGCGGTAAACGGCCCTGGCCGGAGAGGTGGGCACACACCGCCAACAGGTGATCGGCCCCAAGCACCGCCAAACCTTCGATCAAGGCAGCCTCATCGGCGTTCTCGGCGGGCAGGATCAATTGGTGCTGGACCTCCCGGCACTTGAGCGCCGCCGGCAGGGCGCCGCGTATTTTTCGCAAGGCGCCGTTCAAGGAGAGCTCACCCAAAAACTCGTATGCGTCGAGCTCCCGTGAGGGAATCTGCCCCGAGGCAGCCAGGATGCCCAAAGCAATAGGCAAATCGTACCGGCCACCTTCTTTGGGCAGATCGGCTGGGGCGAGATTGATGGTGATCCGCCGGGCGGGAAACTCAAACCCGACATTGATCAGCGCCGCGCGCACGCGATCCTTCGATTCTTTGACCGCGGTCTCGGGCAAACCCACCACCGACAGCGACGGCAGGCCGTTGGCGATATGGACTTCTACGCGCACCAGCGGCGCGTCCAGCCCCGTTTCCGCCCGACTCATGACAGTAGCCAAACTCATGGTCTTCCCTCACCGCTCACGATGGTACCGGAAGCGCTGAACGCTAATCGTTCAGCTTGTTTTTCAGCTGCGCTTCCAGCTCAGCCGTGCGCAGCTCAAGTTCGGTCAGCTTTGCTCGGGTCTTGTCTAAGACTTTCTTCTGGACGTCGAACTCATCCCTCGGCACCAGATCAAGTTGCGCCAACGCAGAATGAAGAATCGCACGAAAATTATTCTCGAGATCGCGCCGCAGGACACCTAGCCCGGAAGGCACTTTGTCCGCCAAACGGCTCGCGACATCGTCCACAAAAGGATTACGTTCCATTGCCCGCCATCTCCTGTCGTCGGCGAAGTAAGCCAGTATAACCCAGTCTTTGTGCACCATAACGGGGCACCTTTTTGGTGCAATATGATTCACCTCCCCCCCTCTGGACCGCGCACTTGGCCGCAACGGCGCCCAGCTGCCGGGGGAGAACCAGCGATTCATTAACTTGTCAGCTTCTGGCACAGAAACTGCTGTGGTTCCGCGACGGTCTGTCCGCTGGCGCTGCATCGTTGGCGACACCAATCAAGGAAAACCTCGCTGGGGCTGAGGCGATGGCGCAAACGCAATATCGCGTAGTCGCAAGCGGCCCACCCGATAGCGAATGTGGAGAACAGCAATGAAATTGGTTACAGCGATCATCAAGCCATTCAAATTGGATGATGTTCGGGAAGCCCTCTCGGACATAGGCGTCCAAGGTATTACGGTCACCGAAGTCAAGGGGTTCGGTCGACAAAAGGGGCACACGGAGCTCTACCGCGGTGCCGAGTATGTGGTGGATTTTCTACCCAAGGTCAAGATCGAAGTGGCAGTCACGGACGATCTGACCGACCAGGTTCTGGAAGCCATCACCAAAGCGGCGAAGACAGGCAAGATCGGGGACGGAAAAATCTTCGTGTTCAACCTCGAGCAAGCCATCCGCATCCGTACAGGGGAAACCGGCGGCGACGCCCTTTAACCCTCGCTCAATTGGAA
>JAXHTV010000024.1 GCA_034189865.1 Pseudomonadota bacterium
TGGGGCAAGGACTCAGTGCGATCGTGCGTACTCGGGATCATGTCCTGGTGTTCGATGCTGGTCCTCGCCATGCCAGTGGCTCCGATGCCGGCCGTTTGGTGGTGATTCCGTATTTGAAATCACTGGGGGTGCAGCGGGTGGATGCCTTGGTTGTGAGTCATGCCGATCAGGATCACGCTGGCGGCGTGGCCGCATTGCGCGCCGAACTAAATGTCGACCGCGTATGGATGGGTGATTCCGACCAGCGGCGGTTCCCGGCGGTTTTACCCTGTCGGGCGGGTGAGGTCTGGGCGTGGGACGCGGTGCAGTTCAAGTTTTTGCATCCCCAGCCAGATAAGACAGTGTCTGCCGGCAACGAAGGCTCTTGCGTGCTGAGTGTCAAGGCCCCCGGAGGGCATGTTTTACTCACCGGCGATATCGGATTCGAGTCGGAACGGCTCTTGTTGCAGGCACCCGAGGCGTTGGATGCCGATGTGCTGGTGGTGCCGCACCATGGCAGCGCCGGTTCGTCCTCGCCAGCGTTTGTGGCCGCGGTGTCACCGAACTGGGCTTTGGTGTCTGCGGGGTATGGCAATCGCTACGGGTTTCCCAAGGCGGAGGTGGTCGATCGTTATCAGAGGCTCGGCGCATCGGTGGATGTGACAGGACATAGCGGCGCGATTCGCCTTGTCCTGCCCAGCAACGGTGAGCCGAAGTTGGAGAACTGGCGTGAAAGCGGTCGACGTTACTGGCACGAGCCGGATGGGTGTCACGCTGATTTGGCCCAGGGAAGTGCCCGGCTTCAGTGGTGCGGTTCGAATGCCAAATCAAGTATGATGCCGCACTGAGCAACTTCCACCAACTGTGGTGTTTTCCGAAGAAGAGGCTTTCAAATAGCATGTGGGAAATTGTCCAGGCCGGTGGCCTTTTGATGGCGCCGATCATCCTGTGTTCCCTGTTGTCTGTGGCGATCTTCGCCGAGCGACTGTGGACACTCCGGCGGGAAAAAATCGTGCCCGCGAATCTGGTCGAGCAAGTTCGCGGTTCCCACCAAGGTAAAGCGTTAGACGCGACTCAACTGACACAACTTCGCCAGCATTCTCCGCTCGGTCGGGTCCTGGCGGCCGGTTTGGCGAACGAACATCTGGACCGCACGGCGGTGAAAGAGGGGATCGAAGATGCCGGCCGACATGTAGTCCACGAGCTCGAGCGCTACTTGAACACCCTGGGCACCATCGCCGCCATTACCCCGTTGCTGGGGCTTCTCGGGACGGTGATCGGCATGATCAAGGTGTTTTTTGCTATCACTACCGTCGGTGTCGGTGATCCGACCGCGCTGGCCGAAGGTATCTCCGAAGCGCTGATTACTACCGCTGCGGGTTTGTCCGTCGCGATTCCATCGTTGATTTTTTACCGTTATCTGCGTGGGCGTGTGGCTGAGATCGTCGTCGATATGGAAGGTCAGGCCATCCAGCTGATGGAAGCCTTGTATGCGGAAGGCGTTCGTCCTCGCCGCCGGACCACACGCGCCAAGGCGGCCACGTCATGAAACTCCAGCCGCGGCAGGGCGAGGAACCCGAACTCAATCTGACACCACTGATCGATGTGGTGTTTTTGTTGTTGATCTTTTTCATGGTCACGACCAGTTTCATCCGTGATGCCGAACTTCGGATCGAGTTACCCAAGGCGAGCCTGGAACCCCAGGTGACCCGGGCGGATGGGTTGGCGGTGGTCATCGACCAGGACGGCCGCTTTTTCATCAATGAGCAAGAAGTGGTGAATGCCCGTCCGGAAACGCTACGCCAGGCCATGACCAAAGTGGCGGGAGACAATCGCGGCCTGTTGCGCGTGCGGGCCGACGCCCGTGCTTCACACCAAGCGGTGGTCACTGTGCTGGATGTCGCCGGGCAGCTGGGTTTCTCGGACATCGTTATCGAAACGGCGAATCTTTCTGCCGACGGCTCATGAGCAGTCGTGACCAAACCAACTCGGGCGCCGCAATCTATCGGCGCCTGTTGGGCTATTCCATGGCGGATTGGCCGATTTTTGCGGTCGCCATCGTGGGCATGGTCCTGTTCGCCGTGGCGGAAACGGGTTTCGCATGGATGATGAAACCCTTGTTGGATGGCAGCTTTGTCGAGCGTGATCCCGCGGTGATCCGGGCGATGCCCTTTGTGCTGATCGGGTTGTTCCTGCTTCGGGGCGTGGCCGCCGTGGCTTCGGGTTACGGCATGGCGGTGGTGGGCCAGAATGTGATCCACACCATGCGCTCGGAATTGTTTAGCCATATGCTTCGTCTGCCGGCGTCGTTCTTTGACCGGAACCCCTCCGGTCAGTTGCTTTCCCAACTGACGTTCAACGTCGATCAGGTCTCACAAGCCGCCACCCAAGCCGTCACGGTGTTGATCCGCGATACGCTGAAAGTCATCGGGTTTATCGGTCTGATGTTTTATTTGAATCCGCTATTGAGCGGTTTCGCGCTATTGGTGGGCCCGTTGATCGCGTTGCTGATCCGTTTCGTCAGCCGACGGTTCCGGCGAATCAGTACCCGCATCCAGAATTCCATGGGCGAGCTTACGCATACCTCCGAGGAAATGATCGACGGCCAACGTATCGTCAAGATTTTTGGCACCCAGGATTACGAGCAAGGCCGATTCGAAAAGGTCAACGAACACAATCGACGTTTGAATCTGAAACGTTCGCTGACCCAGCAGGCCAGCAACCCGACGGTTCAGCTGATCGCTGCGATACCTATCGCGGGGATCGTCTACGTTGCCACCAGCGAGAATGTGCTTGGGACCATGTCGCCGGGCTCCTTCGCGGCGTTTCTCGGCGCCATGATCGGGTTGCTCAATCCGCTCCGACAATTGACCACGGTAAACGCTCAGTTGCAGCGGGGTATCGCCGCCGCCGAGAGCATTTTCGATCTGTTGGGAACCGAGCCGGAGGCGGATGTCGGCACCCGGCGTCTGCCGCGGTCCCAGGGCCACATTCAGTTCGCGGGGGTTCGGTTTCGATATAAAGCCGAGCATCGCCCCGTGCTTGATGGCATCGACCTGGAGGTGAAGCCCGGTCAGACCGTCGCTTTGGTGGGACGATCCGGCAGCGGAAAAACCACGTTGGTGAGCTTGTTACCGAGGTTCTACGATGTGGACCAAGGTCGGGTGCTGCTGGACGGTCAGGACGTTCGCGAATACCGCCTGGCGGATTTACGCAGCCAAATCTCGGTTGTCAGTCAGGAAGTGGTGCTTTTCAACGACACGGTTGCGGCCAATATTGCCTACGGCGTGGTCGGAGAGATCACGGAACAGCGCTTGGAAGATGCTGCCCGGGCAGCCCATGCGTGGGAGTTCATTCAGGCGTTGCCGCAGGGGCTCAGTACCCCCATCGGCCAGCACGGCACACTGCTATCCGGTGGCCAGCGGCAGCGCTTGGCGATTGCACGTGCTTTGCTCAAGGATGCGCCTATTCTGATTTTGGATGAGGCGACTTCCGCTTTGGATTCCGAGTCGGAACGCCATATCCAAGCGGCGCTGGAAGAACTGATGCGAGAACGCACCACTTTGGTGATCGCGCATCGCCTTTCCACCGTGGAAAGGGCAGATCAGATCATCGTGATGCACAACGGCCGGATCGTCGAACAGGGAACCCATGCCGAGCTGCTGGCGCAGGGAGGGCACTATGCAGAGTTACACCGGCTACAGTTCCGGGAATCCGAAACAGCCTGATCGTGAGCTGCCGCGCCGCATGGTCCTTGCGGCAATGATTCAATGCGCCATGCCTCAAGGCTGCTCGAGGCTGGCGTTCCTCGCGGCGAGATCGATCCGGTGTCGATCGTCCGTCGATTTCGTGCATCTTCTCCGGGGCTTCGGTCGAATCGGATGCGTTTTTGCCTGCTTTTTGCGCACTCGGTACCGCCCATGAATCGGTCCGTCGATCCTCGAATCCGGATCCGGCTGGAGCGCGGAATCAATCGCCTGTGGTATGGGGCACGATGGCGATCTTGGCCGCTGTGGCCGCTGAGCGCGTTGTTCTGCGCCATCGTGGTGGTTCGGCGCTGGCGGCTTGTGCGTGTTCAGCGTAAAAAAAAGCCATCCCCGGTTCCGGTTGTTGTGGTCGGGAACATCACCACCGGGGGAACCGGCAAGACCCCGTTGGTGGTGGCGATTGTGCGCCACTTGCGGCAGGCCGGTTATTCGCCTGGTGTGATTACGCGGGGCTACGGGGGCCGGTCGCCGGCTTGGCCCCAACGGGTCGTACCGGATAGCGACCCGCGTTGGGTGGGTGATGAACCGGTGATGTTGGCGCGATCCTGTGCTTGTCCGGTGGTTGCCGGCCCCGATCGCATGGCGGACTTGGGCCTGCTTGTCAGTTCCGAGCGCTGCGATGTGGTGGTCAGCGACGACGGCTTGCAACATTACCGCCTGCCGCGGGATGTTGAGATCGCGGTCCTGGACGGTGAGCGCGGTTTGGGTAACCGTCTTTGCCTGCCCGCTGGGCCGCTCCGTGAGCCGTCGGGCCGATTGCGGCAGGTCGACTTTGTGGTCATCAACGGTGGCGGAGATGATGCGGGCGTGCCAATGCAGCTCGCGGCTGCAATGCCCGTGAATCTGACCAGCGGCGAACAGCGGCCTCTCTCGGCGTTTGCCGATGCGCAGGTCCACGCCATTGCCGGAATCGGCAACCCCGAGCGTTTCTTCACGACGCTAAAGCGCGCTGGGTTGCAAATTCTGGAACACCCTTTTCCCGACCATTATGATTATCATCCACACAATCTGGACTTCGGTGATGATAGGGCGCTTATTATGACCGAGAAGGACGCCGTCAAATGCGCGGGGATCGCCCCGGCCAATGCATGGTATCTCCCGGTGGAGGCGGTTTTGCCGGATTCTTTTTTCGATTCGCTTGTTCGTCGGATTCAAAGTCGGCGGCGTACCGGGCGTTCCGTTGTGCCAGCTGAAGCAGAGGTCAAGGATGGATAAAAAACTACTGGATATTCTCGCTTGCCCGGTTTGTAAGGGGCCTTTGGTCTACGACAAGTCGCGCAAAGAGCTAATTTGCAAGCCCGACCGATTGGCGTTTCCGATTCGCGACGAGATTCCGGTGATGCTGGAAGAAGAGGCGCGTCAACTGGCGGCGGACGAGGAAGTTTAGATGAATTTCAAAGTCGTGGTACCCGCACGACATGGCGCCAGCCGGCTGCCCGGAAAACCCCTTAGGGACCTTGCCGGCCGACCGCTCATTTGGCACGTCTACCAACGTGCATGCGAGAGTGGCGCCTCGGAAGTGGTCATTGCCACGGAGCATGATTTGGTCCGGGACGCCGCGGAAGGCTTTGGCGCACAGGTGTGCATGACACGGGTCGATCATGCGTCGGGCACCGACCGTATCGCCGAGGTTGCGGAACAATGTGGTTGGGATGACGATGAGATCGTCGTCAATTTGCAGGGCGATGAACCGCTTATGCCGGGTGAGAATATCGCCCGGGTAGCTCAGAATCTGGCACTGTCGGACTTGGCTGACATCGCCACCTTGTGCACGCCGGTCGGCAACGTGGAATCGCTCCTCGACCCGAATGTCGTCAAGGTAGTCCGCGATGCACGGCAATTCGCGCTTTATTTCAGTCGGGCGCCCATTCCTTGGAACCGCCAGGGTGGGTTTTCGGTGGATGCCGGCATGCCGCCGGGGAACTGGTATCACCATATCGGGTTGTACGCCTATCGTGTGGGGGTGCTGAAGACATTCGCAACATTGCCACCGTGCGATTTGGAGCACCGGGAGCTTCTAGAGCAGCTCCGCGCCTTGTGGCATGGCATGCGCATTCACGTCGGTGACGCGATCGCACTGCCCGGTATCGGCGTGGACACGGAAGCCGATCTGCTGCGCGTTGAACAGCTACTCAAAGACGCCGTGGCATGAAGCTGGTCAACGACGGGTTGTTCATACCACAGCGTTTGTCCGGCACGCCGCGGTCGTGATCCAGGACGTTTGCCAAAAACGATTCGCTCTGGCGCTTACGGTTTGAGATAGGAAAGCACGCGATGCGTAAGGTCTTGTTCGTTTGTATGGGCAATATTTGCCGGTCGCCGGCGGCGGAAGGCGTGTTCCGGGGCTTGGTAACACGACACGGCTTGTCCGAGCGGATTTATATCGAATCGGCTGGGACGCACCGATACCACGTGGGTGCACCACCGGATCCCCGCATGGTCGAGGCGGCCCTGGCGAGAGAGATCGATCTGCGTGAGATCCGAGCAAGGCAGGTCACCGCTGAGGATTTTTTTCGTTTTGACTATATTCTCGCCATGGATCAAGCGAATTTGAGCGGCTTGAGCGCAATCCGTCCCGGCGCGTTCAGTGGGCATTTGGGGTTGTTTCTGGATTTTGCCAGTGACAAGGCCCGTCGGGATGTTCCCGATCCTTACTATGGAAGCGAGCGTGGTTTTCAGCTGGTGATCGACTTGGTTACCGAGGCGTCCGAGGGCCTGTTGGCTGAGATTCGAAAACAACTTTAACAGTTTTGACAACGCAATAGCGGAACGGGGCTAACGCACAGAATCATGCGTTAGCCCCGTTTTTCGGTTAAGGGCTCAGCCCTTATCTGCGGTTTCCGTTTTTGGTTTTGTCATCGAGTCGGGTTTTTCAGACGGTGGCGAGGTCCCCGCATCGGGGGCGGGCTTGGTTTCGCTACGTTCTGCTGCGGGGCCCGGCGCGGGTCCGTTCTCGGGCTGCTTTTTCGGTTGATCGTGTTCAGATCGTTCCTTGGGGCGCGACGGCGCCTCGGCAGCGGATTCTGGATGTACAGATCGGCTTTGTTCGTTCTTCACCGCATCACGGGCCGGCTGCGCATCGGCCATGGGATGTGGTTCAGTCGGTGGTTGATGTCGGGTGCCATCCGCTTGACCGCCCTGTTTCGCGTCCTCGCTACCTGAGGCCCGTTTCGTCTCGGCTGAGTCGTCACGTTTGGGTTGTGGCTCCCTTGGGTGTCTCGGTTTTGAGCTGCCTTCCTCGGATGCTCCGGAGGCTGGTTTATCGTTCGCCTTGGGAGCGGTCTCTGTCGGAGCGGTTGTTTCGACGTTCGATTGCGCGCCTTCCGTTTGGGTCCCGGCTGGTGTGCGCCGACGACGCCGACCACCGCGGCGCCCCCGACGGGTTTTTCCGCTGCTGCCTTCGCCTTCTTTTCGGTCCGGTTCTTTGGATGTTTCCGGGCCCGTGGTTACCGCCTTCTTGGCTTCTTCGGGCGATGGCTTTTGTTCGCCGCTGGTCTTGTCCGCGGATTTTTTCTCCGGACGTCCGCCGGCTGCGGCAGCGGTCGTGGATTTCGCGCCATTCGGGCGAGATCGCTTGCGGCGTTGCGGCTGACCACTCCTTGCAGGGCTGTCACCCCGAGCCCCCGAGGCCGATCGGGGTTTCCTCGCCCCCTGGCGAGCCGGTTTTTCTTCCGGCTCGGGCTTGACTGGCTCGGACGTCGTTTCTTCGACTTCCGGAAAGAGTTTTTGCCAAAGCCTTTTCAACAGGCCGTTTTGCTGCTGGCCTGGTCCGTCGGCTGCTTTCGAGCTTTGCGAGACCGGCGGCGCCGCAGTGGGCGGTGCCGTCAATCGCACGGCGGGTTGTTCCGCCGTGCGTGTCGTGGCGCTCTCGGTTGGTTGTACCCGGGCGGGTTCAGCTTTCTTGACCAATTCGTGGCTGGCGTCCGCCTCGGCGTCGCTTCTCGCGTCGTCTTCCCGGATACGTTCCACTTGGTAGTGGGGCGTTTCCATGTGCGGGTTAGGCACGATAACGATTTGAATTTTGTACCGCCCCTCCAGTTGGGTGACGTCCGGGCGCTTTTCATTCAGCAAGAACGCCCCGACGGGAACCGGCACCTGAGCCACCACTCGGCCGGTTTTCTCTTTCATCGCTTCTTCTTCGACCAGTCGAAGAATCGACAGCGCCATGGACTCGACGGTCCGGATCATGCCTTGACCCTCGCAGCGAGGGCACGGCACTTGGCTGTACTCGCCGAGCGATGGGCGGAGTCTTTGACGAGACATCTCGAGCAAACCAAAACGAGAGATACGACCGATTTGTACTCGTGCGCGGTCCACTTTGGTGGCGTCCCGGAGACGATTCTCCACCTCGCGCTGGTTTCTGGTCGGCGTCATGTCGATAAAGTCGATCACGAGCAAACCGCCCAGGTCACGTAATCGGAGTTGCCGGGCAATTTCATCGGCCGCTTCCAGGTTGGTGATCAGCGCCGTTTCTTCGATGTCGGCGCCCTTGGTTGCACGTGCCGAGTTGATGTCGATGCTGGTCAGCGCTTCGGTGTGATCGATCACCACCGAGCCGCCGGAGGGCAGGATCACGCTGCGAGAGAAGGCGGTTTCGATTTGGCTTTCAATCTGAAAGCGGGTGAATAGCGGCGTGTGATCTTTATAGTGTTTCAGCCGGGAAATGTTCTGGGGCATGAACTGCGCCATGAAGTCTTTCGCCTGCTGGTAGACTTCTTCGTCATCAACGAGGATTTCGCCGATGTCGGCGCGTAAATAATCGCGCAGCGCCCGGATGATGACGTTGCTTTCTTGGTAGATCAAAAATGGTGCGGAACGTTCGGCTGCGGTTTCGATGGCCTGCCAGAGGTGGATCAGATAATCCAGGTCCCACTGCAGTTCTTCGATGTTGCGCCCCATGCCAGCGGTACGGACAATCAATCCCATACCGTTGGGAATCTCGAGGCTTCGCATCACTTCGCGCAGCTCTTCCCGCTCGTCACCTTCGATCCGGCGTGAGACACCCCCGGCGCGCGGGTTGTTGGGCATCAAGACAAGGAAGCGGCCTGCCAGACTGACGAAGGTGGTCAGGGCGGCACCTTTGGTTCCGCGTTCCTCTTTTTCTACCTGGACGACAAGTTCCTGGCCTTCCTTGACGGCATCGGCAATGTTGACCCGACCGCTGCCGAGGTCAATGCCTTCGCGGAAGTAGCTCCGCGCGATTTCCTTCATCGGAAGAAAGCCGTTCCGTTCGGCGCCGTAGTCGACGAACGCGGCGTCCAGGCTGGGTTCTACCCGGGTAATTCGGCCTTTATAAATATTCGATTTTTTTTGTTCTCGTGATGGAACTTCGATATCGAGATCATAAAGTCTCTGTCCATCCACTAACGCAACACGCAACTCTTCTGGTTGAGTTGCGTTGACCAGCATTCTTTTCATATTTTGAATTCTCTCTGAAGCTGCGCATAAACGGCTCTCCGTAACGAGTCAGTTCGGAATCAACTGGGGCGGTAAAAATCCTCTGGTTGCCGTTATCGCGAACCCGCACGAGGAATTGATCTGGCGCGCGATGTGCCAGTTCGTTCCGCCCGATTTGTGCAAGTTTGCGCGCTAAAATAGGGTTCAAACGATTGGTTTGTTTATATCGGTGAGCCCGTGCCACAGAAGGGACACATGGGCCATCCTTCCCGGCAGGCGTCAATGGAAAGAAAAACTGGGGCCAGCACTGAGTGGACGAGTTTGGTTGACCGTAAGAAATAAACCGATCACCCATCGCACGACCAATCTTTAATAATAGGCCGTTTCTCAGTACCAATCGCAGGCAGTTTCCGCTGCGCGCCTGGCGGTAGAAAACTGTGCCTGTCCTCATCTTGACCTGCTTTTAGCAGTTGAAGTGACCTTAGCGGATTCTGGACAGGTGAGTATAAATATAGCAGTGGTGGTTGGTTCCTTCAATCGGTGTCAGCCGTCTCCGTCCCAACTTAATCGTTAGTCGGCGGTTTGCGGCTCCGTGGCGGTGTGATCCGCACCGTCTGGACCGCTCGTCCGTGCGTTTTGAGTATCTCGACTTGGTAGTCGCCGAGTTTGAGGCTGGTTCCGGCTTCGGGGATAGCTTCCATATACTCCACGATCAATCCGTTGAGTGTCCGCGGGCCGCTGGTCGGCAGGTCCCAAGCCAGGCCGCGATTAATCGCCCGGATGGTGGCGCCGGCGTTGACGGTGAAACTGCCATCGGGCTCGGGACGAAACTCGGGTGAGGCTGCGGCGGGGTCGGTTGTGAATTCACCGACGATTTCCTCAAGGATGTCTTCCAGGGCCACCAATCCTTGGATATCGCCGTACTCGTCGACCACAAATCCTACCCGGCGCCGGAGACGCTGAAAATTCAGCAGCTGGACGTTCAACGGGGTACCTTCCGGAATAAAATAGCCTTCGCGCGCCATGGCGATGAGCGTCTGTTTGTCCAGTTCGTCGCGCTTCAGCTTGCTCAGCAATCGCCGCAGGTGAATGACACCAATTAGGTTATCAATGCTGTCTTCATAGATAGGTACGCGAGTGTGTTGACTGTTGATGATGGCGTCCAGAACGTCCTTCCAGTCTTCGTTCAGATCGATACCCACAATCTCGTTGCGCGGAATCATGATGTCTTCGACGGTCGCTTTTTGCAGGTCGAGGATGCTTAAAAGCATGCGTTGGTGCCGTTTCGGGATCATGGCGCCGGCTTCCAAGACCACCGTGCGCAGCTCTTCCGCGCTTAGGGCTTGATATTCCGCCGTCTCGACTTTGATCCTCATCAGTCTAAGGAATCCGCTGGCCAGCAAGTTGACGGACCAGACAATGGGATAAGTAATGCGCAGCAGCGGCCAGTACACGCGAGCCGCAGGATAAGCCAGTCGTTCGGGATACAGGGCGGCGACTGTTTTGGGGCCGACTTCCGCGAAAATGAGGATCACCAGCGTCAATAGCAGACCCGCCGCAAACAGTGAGTACTCACCCCACAACCGCAGAGCGATGATGGTTGTCAGCATGCTGGCGGCGATGTTGACCAGGTTGTTGCCAATGAGTATCAAGCCGATGATGCGGTCTGGTCGTTGCAGTAGCCGTTCCGCTACGATTGCGCCTCGGCGCCCGGCTTTGGCGTGATGCCGCATCCGGTAACGATTGACGGTCATCAGACCGGTTTCTGAGCTGGAGAAAAGCGCCGACAAGACGATCATCAAAATCAGCAGGGCGAACAACAGCCCTAATGGCACATCATCCAAGAGGATTCCTTCCGTTCCGGTTATGACTGCACGAGGCCCAAGGTGTTAACCCCACTGGCGCCCCAGGATTAACTCCAATACGAATTTGCTGCCAAAGTAGGCAAGGGTGAGGGCCGCTCCCCCGCTTACGGTCCATCTTACGGCGGTGCGGCCTCGCCAGCCGTACCGCCAGTGGCCCCAGAGCAGGACGCCGAAGATCATCCAGGCGATAAATGAAAGCGTGGTCTTGTGTACCAAGTGCTGGGAAAACAAATCATCAATGAACAGCAGGCCGCTTACCAGTGCCAGACTGAGCAAAAAGAATCCCAGTACCAACATTTGGAACAAGAGTTCCTCCATGGTTTCCAAGGGGGGGAGGGCGCGTACAAATCCCCCCGTTTTGTGGCGATGAAGTAAACGGTTTTGTATCGCCAGCAGCATCGATTGGGCAACGGCGAGCAACAGGAGGCTATAGGCCAGAATTGACAGCACGATATGGGCATCAAGTTGCCAATTGTTGTGCGAGGGACGCGACATGTTGGCCGGGACGGCCACATTGACGATGAGCGCAATGGCCGCAATGGGTAGAATGATAATGCCCAGATTATCGACCGGGCGGCGAAAGCTGGCCAGCAGGTATAATAAGACGATCTGCCAATTGATCAGTGACGCCGCGCTGATGACGTTGAGGCGGGACTCATCCAGAGGGAACGTGGTCCACCGCAGGATCAGCGTGTGGCATACGATGCCGATGACGACCAACAATCGCCCCGTATGCGGCCAAGTGGCAAATGAGAATTTTGAGGGGCTCGCGTTGGTGATGAACCAAATCGCGGCCATGACGTAAGCGGCACTTCCGACCAACGTCGTCAGAAATACAGTCATAGAAATTGGATGCCTGGATGACGAGTTAGCATCATCTCACATGTGAGATCGCGGTTGAAGCCGAGGCTGAATTGCAGCGATGGCTTTTCTATAAGTGACGTTTTTCCGATGATAGTTTAATTTGGACAGCTTGGCACAAACCCATTGAGCCGGATGAGAGCATTCCGATTTCCCTACCGCATGGCACAGAACGATGTTTGACAACCTGACAGAGCGGTTGAACCGCACGATTCTTAATCTCCGTGGCAAAGGCCGCCTCAGCGAAGAGAATATTCAGGAGGCCATTAAAGAAGTTCGTATGGCTCTCTTGGAGGCCGACGTGGCCCTGCCCGTTGTCCGGGATTTTGTGGATCACGTACGCCAACGCGCCATCGGGCAGGAAGTGACCACCAGCCTCACGCCGGGCCAGGTTTTTGTTCGCATCGTCCAAGAAGAGTTGGTCAAAGTGCTCGGCGGTGAAACCGTTGAGATCAATCTGCGGACGCAACCACCGGCGGTGATTATGCTCGCTGGTCTGCAGGGGGCCGGGAAGACCACAACTGCGGCCAAGCTGGCCAAATACCTTAAGGAGCGGCTACGCAAGCGGGTATTGCTCGCCAGTTGTGACATTTATCGCCCTGCGGCCATTCAGCAACTCGAAACATTGGCGGGGCAAGTTGGCGCCGAATTTTTCCCCAGTGAGACCACCGAAGATCCGGCCGATATCGCGCGTAGAGCGTTGGAGCACGCACGGCGGAAGTTTCTCGATGTGGTGATCGTTGACACAGCCGGTCGTTTGCACATCGATGAAGCCATGATGGACGAGGCCAAGCGCGTCCATGCTGCCGTCAATCCCATCGAGACGTTGTTTGTCGTCGACAGCATGACGGGCCAGGACGCGGCCAATACCGCGAAGGCATTCGATGAAGCCTTGCCCCTGACCGGTGTTGTGCTGACAAAAATCGATGGTGATGCACGAGGCGGTGCCGCGCTTTCGATTCGGCAAATCACCGGCAAGCCCATCAAGCTCATGGGGATTGGTGAGAAGACCGATGCGTTGGAGCCGTTCCATCCGGATCGCCTGGCATCCCGAATTCTCGGTATGGGTGACGTGCTGACGCTGGTCGAGGAAGTCGAGCGGACAGCAGATAAGGAAAAGGCCGACAAGCTGGCGCGCAAGCTGCAGAAAGGTAAAGGCTTGACGCTCTCGGACTATCGCGATCAATTGAATCAGATGATGAATTTGGGGGGGGTCAAAGGCATCATGGAGAAGCTTCCGGGTGCGATGCAGATGCCGGAAGCCGCCAAAAGCCAGGTGGGTGACCGCGACATTCGACGAATGATCGCCATCATCAATTCCATGACCGCGCTGGAACGACGTCGGCCGGAGATTATCAAGGCGTCCCGTAAGCGGCGAATCGCGAACGGTTCCGGTACACAGTTGTCGGATGTCAACCGGTTGCTGAAGCAGTTCTCCCAGACCCAGAAAATGATGAAACGCTTTAGCAAGGGTGGTATGGCGAAGCTGATGCGGGGCGGTCGTTTGCCGCCTGGGATGGGATTTTAGCCTCAATAATGCGCTTAAGTACGCTCGCTCGTCGCGCTGCCGCAGCCGCTGTTTAGCTCAGCCGACTCAAAAGCGGTTTCCTTGTGACGGAAGATCCCTTAGAATAGCGCGTTTTCATCGCCGGGTTGTCTGTCTTGGCGCGGAATTTTCCGAGAGGGAATAGAAACTTACATGGTCACCATTCGCTTATCTCGCGGGGGCGCAAAGAAGCGGCCCTTTTATCACATTGTGGTTGCTGATAGTCGATGCCCCCGTGACGGGCGTTACATCGAGCGTCTTGGTTTCTTTAATCCCCAGGCATCTGGTGAGGAAGAGTCCCTGCGTTTGGATAAGGACCGCATCGATTATTGGTTGAGTCAAGGTGCTCAGGCGAGCGAGCGTGTCGCCAAGCTGCTGAAGAAGGCAAGCTGATTTAGCCGATAGTGGTTTCGAGCACGTTAGAGCGCCGTGTGGTGGATCGGGCTGTGCCCCAGGTCGATCCGGATCGGCTGATCGTAATGGGCAGAATCACCGGTTTGTTTGGCGTCCGGGGTTGGGTCAAAGTCTATTCCCACACGCGTCCGCCCGAGGGCCTGTTTGATCATTCGCAGTGGCAAGTCCGGCGTGGTTCGGAGTGGCTCCAATTTAAGTTGGATTCGGCCCAGGTCCATGGCAAGGCATTCATTGCCAAGCTGGAAGGTGTGGACTCGCGAGATGCGGCGGCCGACTTGACGGGTTCGGATATCGCTGTACCCCGATCTGCGTTACCGCCGTCTGATGACAGCGGCTATTTTTGGGCGGATCTGGTGGGATGCCGGGTCGCCACGGTCGACGGCGTCGAACTCGGTGAGGTTTCCAATATGATGGAAACCGGTGCCAACGATGTGATGATTGTGCACGGGGCGCGAGAGCGGTTAATTCCTTTTGTGCGACCGGATGTGATCAAAGACGTGGATTTGGCACGCGGTGTGATCACGGTGGATTGGGATCCGGAGTTTTGAGGTTGGCCGCGATCGCGGCCAGCAAGATTTAAAGATGCAATTCGACGTCGTGACGCTGTTTCCGGAGATGGTAGACACAATCTCGCGGATGGGTGTTGTGGGTCGAGCGGTGTCCGACGGCTTGATTGGCGTGCGGTGTTGGAATCCCCGGGACTACACCCAGGACCTGCACCGGACCGTGGATGATCGTCCCTACGGTGGCGGCCCAGGGATGGTTTTAAAGGTCGAGCCGCTCAGGGCTGCTATAGACGCCGCGGTATTACAAGCGCCCGAGGGCAGCCCGGTGATTTATTTAAGCCCTCAGGGTGACCGACTCACGCAAGAGATGGCCGAAGAGTTGGCCGCACTTCCAGGGTTGGTTTTGATCGCCGGGCGTTACGAAGGGATCGATCAGCGAGTTATTGATTCGATGGTCGATCGAGAAGTCTCCGTTGGTGACTACGTCCTTAGTGGTGGTGAGTTGCCGGCGATGGTGGTCGTGGATTCGGTTGCCCGCTTGATACCCGGTGTACTGGGCGATACGGAATCTGCGAAGCGGGATTCTTTCTCAGAAGGGTTGTTGGATTTTCCACACTATACGCGGCCGGACGTACTTGATGTTGGAGCCGTTCCGGACGTATTGCTGAGTGGAGACCATGCCCGAATTGAACGTTGGCGATTGAAGCAGGCGCTTGGTCGGACTTGGTTGAGACGGCCGGATTTGCTGCAATCGATCCAGCTGGATGCGCAACAGCGGATGCTGCTGGATGAGTTTGTTACAGAGTTCGAACAGAATCAGTGCCGAGATGGCAATGAAGGAAATGGCGATGACTGACATTATCCGTGAAATTGAAGCCGAGCAGATGCAACGTGAGGTGCCCGAATTCGGGCCCGGCGATACGGTGGTCGTGCAGGTTAAGGTGAAGGAAGGTGAACGTGAACGTCTCCAAGCCTTCGAAGGCGTTGTGATTGCCAAGCGTAACCGGGGATTGAACTCCTCGTTCACCGTGCGCAAGGTGGCGCATGGCGAAGGGGTGGAGCGGGTATTTCAGACCTACAGTCCGGCTATCGAAGGCGTTGAAGTTAAGCGCCGAGGTGATGTGCGTCGCGCCAAGCTTTACTACCTTCGCGAGCGGCAGGGTAAGGCGGCTCGTATTAAAGAGAAGCTCTCGACGAAGTCGAACGGCTAACGACCTTTCCTTTTTCGGTCTGTTATGCGCGAGCCCACAGATTTTCTGTGGGCTCGCTTCGTTTATGGGGGCGGGAATGTTTTTCCGACGGTGGATAGTTCCGATCGGCGGCCGATCTATGCAACACTCCATGGTCAAAGTCGTCACTACACGGCTTTGGAATAGCCGACGAGTGCAGTCGCAGCACGACGAAAAAGGTGAGATCGAATGGCGAAACGTAGCGGTGGGCTGATGCGATACGTGGGCAAGATCATGAACGTGATCGATACCGTGCGCCGGATGCTTGTTAATCTGGTGTTTCTCGGCATATTGGTGTTTGTGTTGCTCACCCTACGAGGCGACATCGGTGTATCCATTCCCGACGGCGCTGCCTTGATTGTCTCGCCCATTGGTGAGTTGGTCGAACAGTATGAGGGTGATCCGAGCGAATACGCCTTGCGGTCTTTTGTCGGCGCGGCTCCTCGCGAAACGCGCGTCCGGGATTTGGTATGGGCAATTGAACAGGCCAAAGACGATGATCGGATCAGGGCGCTGGTGTTGCAGTTTGGCGAGTTCCACGGCGGACATTTGTCCAAGTTAACTGTCGTGGCGGATGCCATCGAGAAGTTTAAAGTCAGCGGGAAACCCGTTCTCAGCTACGGCGATGCGTACTATCAAGACGCCTATTATCTTGCTGCCCATGCCGATGAAGTTCACCTTCACCCGATGGGTATGGTGTTGCTCGAAGGCTATGGCGTATTTGGTAAATACTTTAAGGATTTGCTCGATAATATTGACGTAAAAGTTAATGTGTTTCGCGTAGGCGAGTTCAAGTCCGCCGTGGAGCCATTCTTGCGCAACGATATGTCAACCGAGGCCCGCGAAGCGAATGAGGACTGGCTCGGCGATCTGTGGACGGCGTACAAAACCGACGTTGCGACGATGCGTTCGCTCGCTGCGCAGGCGCTGCAGGACTACTCCGATGGGTTTGATGCGTTGATTGCGAATCATCAGGGCGATACGGCGTCGTTGGCTCAAAATTATGGTCTGGTGACCCGGATATCCGATCGACCTGCGTTCCGGGAACGGATGATCGACCTGGTAGGTGAGAATGGTGCGGGCGGTTACGCCCACGTTTTCAGTGAGGATTACCTGTTCGCTCGCCGGAGAGAAGTGAGTGCCCCCGCGCAGCCGGCGGAGATTGGGGTGGTGGTTGTTGCTGGCGCGATCGTCGATGGCGAGCCCATGCCCGGATCGGTCAGCGGCGATCGGATCGCTGAACAAATCCGGGAGGCGCGACGCGACGAGACGATTCGCGCCATCGTGTTGCGCGTGGATAGTCCCGGTGGGAGTGCCTTTGCCTCCGAGGTGATTCGGCGAGAGTTGGCACTCACGCGAGAGGCGGGAAAACCGGTCGTGGTGTCGATGGGCAGCGTCGCTGCTTCCGGCGGTTATTGGATAGCCACCGCTTCGGATCAGATTTGGGCATCTCCGGTTACCATCACCGGTTCGATCGGTGTTTTTGGTGTGATCCCGACTTACGAGGGCACGCTGGCAAAACTGGGTATTTACTCCGACGGCGTGGGGACAACACGACTGGCCGGTGGATTGCGCCTGGATCGAGATCTAGAGCCCCAGTTGGCCCGTTCTATTCAGCAGATGGTGGAAGGAACCTACCGCGAGTTTCTAAAGCACATAAGCGATGCGCGCCAGATGACACCGGAGGCCATCGACAAGATCGCGCGTGGCAGAGTGTGGAGTGGTCAGGACGCTGCGGAGCTGGGTTTGGTGGATGCGATGGGTGAGTTGCCTGACGCGTTGGATGCAGCGGCGGAGTTGGCGGGGCTGGGTGACGACTACACCCATCGCTATATCGCCCCGGATCGCCAAGTGTATGAAGTGTTGTTCGATCAGATGCGAAGTGGTGTGTTGATCGATGAGATCCGCCGGCTTGCGAAACATATTTTACTTGACGCCACTCAGGTCACGACCTTGATACCTACCGTGTGGCAACTTGCCGATCCGAAGGGGATCTACGCTTACTGTGACTGTGATCCCGGTTGACTTGCAGAGGAACCGGTATGTGTGAGTTGCTCGGTATGAGCGCCAACGTACCAACGGATATCGTATTCAGTTTCAGCGGATTGATTCGTCGCGGGGGTGCTACGGGCCCCCACAGCGATGGCTGGGGAATCGCGTTCTACGAAGGTCGGGGCTGCCGAGCGTTTCATGATCCCGTTGCCGGTGCGAATTCCGAAATCGCCGAACTGGTTCGTCATTATCCCATCAAAAGCCGGACTGTGATTAGTCATATCAGGAAGGCTAATCGAGGTCGGGTGTGTCTGGAAAATACCCATCCTTTTCTGCGGGAGCTATGGGGGCGCACATGGTGTTTTGCTCACAATGGCCAGTTATCGGGTATCAAAAAACTGCCGTTGGAGTATTTTCACCCCGTTGGTACAAGCGACAGTGAGTTCGCATTCTGCTGGTTGCTGGATAGATTACGGCGACGCTTTGGCGCGACACCCCCCAGTCAAGGAAAATTAACCGCCGTGATTCGTGACTGCCTTGTCGAGCTCAGTGATTATGGGGTATTTAACGTGTTGCTTAGCGACTCACGGCAATTGCTTGTGCATTGCAGTACACGTTTGACATGGATCACCCGCGAAGCGCCCTTTGGTCGGGCCCGTTTGGTGGATTCGGACATGGCGGTGGATTTTAGCCAGCTTACCTCGCCCGGTGACGTAGTCAGCGTGATCGCCACAGATCCATTGACGCACGACGAGCGTTGGACCCCGATGTCGCCCGGCGAGAGCTTGGTTTTTCGGGCGGGACGCCCGCACAAAATTCCTACGACGAGGCCCTAGCGCGGCTGCCAAGTGCTTCGGTTTCCACTCTCTATAACGACCGGATACGGTTGTCCTTTCACCTCAAGTTAAGTTGGGCTATGCCGCTAAGATTCCTAGCGGAAAACATGCGAACGGACCCTAATCGCAGACTGATTTAATGAGCGTTCAAAGGGCCGGCAAGATGGACGACCCGGAGTTACCGCTGTGTTGGTCGTGGCCGGTTCGCGTTTTCTCATGACAGTTCGCAGTTTGCCTGATTTTTCGGCCGTTGCGGCGTATAAGCAGAACATAGAATGAGGAAGAACATGAGGTCGACGGATCATCCAACGGATCCTTTGGGTTTGCCCGGTCATTCAGAAAAAAATATTCCCACCGCCGAGCCGCGACCGGCTGTTTCGGCCAGTTGAGCGTGTTGCGACCGTGACAGAACGCACCCGCTTGCCGGGGGGGCTTTCCCCGTACCACAGCAGATCCTTACTGGTTCTGCTGTGGTCAGTGGCGGCATTGTCCTTGGCCGCTGTGTTGGTCGTCTGGTTTACGGCGGAAAGTGCGACCGGGAGCGGGTTGAAGACGTTTGTGCCTTGGGTTCTGTTGAGCGTCTTTTCGACTTGCATCGCATTGTTTGGGCAATTTTCCCCACGGCTGCGCCGGCACTCCTTTGCTCGCTTTCAGATGTTGGCCGACGAGAGTTTGGATGGTGTCTTGGTGGTGGACGCCGATGGTTTAATCATTTCTGCCAACGATAATGCTTACCGAATTCTGGGTTACGAACCTGGCGCTCTGCTAGAGCATGCCATCCTCGATATCCTCGATCCCTCCGATCCGCGCACCGAGCCGGCACGCCAGGCGCGAAGAGAGGACAGATGTTTCTACGGGCATCTGTATCTGCGCAAAGCGGATCACTCTCGTTTGCCTGCCACCATGCGCTGCACCGTGCATGAAGACGATGGCAAAGAACTGGTCACCACGATCTTGTTCCGGGACGATTCAGCCCGAGTTGAACTCAAGAATCATCAGAACCTGCTTATGTCCTCGATCGACCGATTGAGCGATGTGATTCTGGTGATCAGCCCCAAGGCCTGGGGTGATGAAGGGCCGATCGTGACCTTTGCCAACCGTTCGTTTGAGTGTGTGACGGGCTGGAAGGGCGAAGATTCCGTCGGTAGAGGCCTTAGAGAATTATTTGGTGCGGAAAACAGCCGTGATGCGGTCGAACACATCATCGACGCCATGGCAGGGGGGCAATATTGTTTCGAGCGTCTGGAGGGCGAGAACCCGCGGGGGCAAAGTTATTGTTTGGAACTCAAAGTTCAGCCGGTGACGCGGGGGGACGGCCAGATTCGAAACTATGTCGCGATTGGTCGTGATGTCAGCGAGCAAAGAAAGGCGGTGCAGCGTCTTAGAGAGAGCGAACAGCGGTTCCGTGCGATTTTTGATCAGAATCCCGATCCAATTTTTATCACGGACTTGGAAGGCTGTGTAATTTCCTGTAACTCGGCGGCCGCTGCACTGGCCGGCAAGACGCCCGAAGAGCTCGTTGGAAACTCGTTCGAGCTAGCCGTCGCCGAAGATAAACGAGAACTCGCCTGGGAAATCATCGACCGAATCGTAAAAGAACGCCAGCCGGTTCGTTACAAAACCCGCAGTATCGACCTGAATGGTCGAGGTCGTGATATTGAAGCGACGGTGGTGCCTATCGTGGCGGGTGGCAAGATCGTTGGCTTGAGCGCGCTGTTGAAAGACATCAGCGAACGGGAGCAGACACTCAGTCAACTCAGTCAGAGCGAGCAGCGGTTCCGTGCCATTTTTGATCGTAACCCCGCAGCCTTGTTCGTTTCCGATTTGCAGGGGCGCATCATATCGAGCAATCAAGCAGCCAGTCGACTGGTCGGCTTACCACCCGAGGGGATGGATGGTCTGACTTTCCGCGACATGGTCACAGACGAGGACATCGATAATTGTTTCGAAGGTATTCGCCGTGCGATGGGGGGCGAGACCTATCTTTTAAGTGCCACCGGCCGCCGCGCCAACGGCGAGCTTCGCGACGTCGATGTGACGATCGTGCCGATCATCGTTGAAGGTGTCGTATCCGGTTTGGCCGTCCTGATTGAAGATGTCACCGAAAGGAACCAGGCAGAGACGCGTCTTAAGCAAAGTGAACGGCATTATCGGGCGATTTTCGATCAGAATCCCGCTGCGATCTTCGTAACCGATCTACAAGGCAACATTACCTCTTGCAATCACGCCGCGGCGGCCATGGCCGGCGTTGAACCGGGCGCGGTAGAGAATATTACTTTTCCCGATCTTGTTCATTCGGAAGGTCACTCGAGTGCGTTCGAGGCATTCGTGGCGGCTTGCAAGGGCGAGACTCGGCGGCTTGTGACTCGCGGTTTGACGTCGACCGGAGACGTTCTGGATGTGGACGTCACCATCGTGCCCATTGTGGTGGAAGCTCAGGTGATCGGGTTGGCGGCGTTGGTGGTGGACATTACCGAAACCATGCAGGCGCAGGCCAAGCTGGTTGAGAGTGAGCAGTACTATCGGGCCGTATTCGACCAGAACCCATTCCCTGTTTTCGTAACCAACACTGAGGGACGGATTGTTTCTTGCAACGCCGCGGCCGGCGCTCTTTTAGCCAGCAGTCCAACGGAGCTGGCCGGGGCTACGATTAATGAATTGGTGGAATCGACTGACAAAGATGCGACCTGGAACGCGTTTCGGGCAGCCCTGGACGGAAAAATGCAGCATTTGGTCACCCAGGGTGTTCGTCGGGACGGGGTTCATCGAGACATCGAATGTACGTTGGTGCCAATCGTTGTCGATGGTGAAAGTCGCGGGGTAACTTGCATCGCCGATGATGTGACCGAGCTTCGAAAGGCCGAAGAGGGATTGCGGTTATCGGCGAAAGCCTTGGAAAGCGTGGCCGAGGCGTCGGCCATCACGGATCTATCGATTCGGATCGTGTCGGTCAACAAAGCGTTCGCCGATATTACCGGTTTCAGCGGGCCGGAGGTCAAAGACAAGACCCCGTTCGACCTCATGACCGATTCCAACGATCCGGATTTGGTCTCGACCATCGCCACTGCTATTGCGCAGGCGGGGCATTGGCAGGGTGAGATGTGGTTGGCCCGCAAAGATGGCGAGGAATATCCTGTGCTGATGACCATCAGCGCGGTTTACGACGAATCCGGTGCCGTGACCCACTATGCCACGGTGTTCACCGACATCTCCCAGTACAAGCGTTATGAAGAACGTTTGGAGTTCATGGCCCACCACGATTTCCTTACGCGCCTGCCCAACCGTGCCTTATTCCAGGAACGTTTGGAAAACGCCATCGCTCGCGCCGCACGCCACGAGAGCATGGTCAGCGTGCTATTTATCGACCTCGATCAGTTCAAATCGATCAATGACTCGCTGGGCCATGGGATTGGCGACGACCTGTTGGTTAAGGTCTCGGAGCGTTTGGGCGGACTGGTGCGCGGCACTGACACCGTCGCCCGTCTGGGGGGGGATGAGTTCGCTGTTTTGTTGGAAGACTTGAAGGACGATCAGGATCTTATTCGCGTAGCGGATAAGATCATCGCCGCTTTTGGATCGCCCTTCGAGCTGGAAGGGTATGAGCTCTTCACTTCCGCCAGCATGGGGATCGTGTGCTACCCCTCAGATGGTGAAGACGCCGAGACCTTGCTGAAAAAAGCTGACGCGGCCATGTACCAGGCCAAAGACTACGGTCGCAACAACTATCGTTTCTTCTCGCCGGAAATCAACGCCAAGGCGCACGAATACCTTGTGTTGGCCAATAATCTTCGCTATGCGCTGGAGCGAGACGAGTTCCGTTTGTACTACCAACCTCTGATTGACCTGAGCACGGGAGAAGTTCGTGGAGTGGAGGCCTTGATTCGCTGGCAGCATCCCGAGTTTGGCTTGGTGTCGCCGGTGACCTTCATTCCGGTGGCGGAGGCGACTGGGCTCATCAACCAGATCGGTACCTGGGTGCTGCGTACCGCCTGCGTTCAGGGCAAAAAGTGGCAGGATGCGGGCTTTGCCCCGATTCGAATCGCGGTCAATCTATCCGCACGTCAGTTCCGCGATGCGGCCTTGGTCGATACCTTGAACCAAATTTTGGAAGAAACCGGGCTGGACGGGCGCTGGGTGGAGCTTGAAGTGACCGAAAGCATGATGATGGAGAACCCATCCCGGGTTAAAGACATCATGTACGCGCTTAAGAAAAACCACGTCAGTATCGCCATTGACGATTTTGGCACCGGCTATTCGTCCCTCAGCTATCTCAAAGAGTTTCCCTTCGACTTTATCAAGATCGATCGCTCATTCGTCATGGGTATTCCCGGCAACAAGAGCGATACCAGTATCACCGAAACCATCATCGCCATGGCCAAGAGCTTGCACATTGCCGTAATTGCCGAAGGCATTGAAACCCCTGACCAAGAAGAATATCTGCTCAAACAGGGTTGTGACGAAGGGCAAGGTTATCTCTTCAGCAAACCGGTCCCCGCGGACCAACTCGAGTTACTTCTGAGTAAATGGCCTCACCCCGAACAATCACGTCTTAAATAGCACTTGCCCTCCCCGAGACCACGTGCCGGCTCGGGCCTTCTGAGGTCTTCTGCGTATAGCACGAAACCGTTGGTTATGTATGTCACGGTAGGGCTTGGGAAGGCCGATTCGTGTAATCGCTGAATCCGTGTCTGCGACGAATGGTCGCGGTTGGCGAGCTGATGGATCGCAGGTGTCATAATGTCTGCGAGATGCTAACGGTTCTATCATCCGAATACGGTTCAACTCAGCAACGGGGTTAACCGATGCCCTTAGACCCTTTTGTTTTGGCCCGAATCCAGTTTGCGGCCAACATCAGTTTTCACATTCTTTTTCCCTCCATCTCCATCGGCTTGGCTTGGGTCCTTTTTTACTTCCGCTATCGATACCATCTATCGGGAGACAAGGCCTGGGACTATGCGTACCTGTTTTGGGTGAAAATCTTCGCGCTCACGTTCGCGCTGGGTGTGGTCAGCGGGATCACCATGAGTTTTCAGTTCGGGACAAACTGGCCGGGTTTCACCGAAACCACCGGCAACATTTCCGGTCCGCTGCTTGGGTACGAGGTGTTGACGGCATTTTTTATGGAAGCGTCGTTTCTCGGCATCATGCTGTTCGGACGCAAACGGGTTTCCGCGCGAGTGCATGTTGTCGCCACTGCGCTGGTGGCAATTGGTACAACGCTTTCGGCGTTTTGGATTCTGAGTTTGAATTCCTGGATGCAAACGCCATCCGGTTACGAGATCGTGGACGGTGAATTTTACGCCGTCGATTGGCTTGCGATTATTTTTAATCCTTCTTTTATCTATCGGTTTGCCCATTCTGTGAATGCGTCGTTGATTACCAGCGCGTTCTTAATCATGGGCGTGAGCGCCTGGCGGATTTTCAAATCCCTGGATGGCCCGGCCACACACCAGGTGCTTAAAACCGGCGTGGTCATCGCGGTGGTCGCCACGCCCACGCAACTGTTGCTCGGGGATCTACACGGCCTGAACACCCTTGAACATCAACCGGCCAAAATCGCCGCCATGGAAGGAATTTGGGAAACCGAATCCGGCGCGCCTTTCACGCTGTTTGCTTGGCCGAACGAAGAAACTCAGGCGAATGATTTCGCCATCACCATTCCGAAACTCGGCAGTCTCATCCTCACTCATCAGCTCGACGGCACGGTGAGAGGTTTGAGTGAATTTGAGCATGCGCGTCCACCCGTTGCGCTGGTGTTTTGGTCTTTTCGTGTGATGGTGGGTGTCGGCCTCCTGATGATCGTCATCGCCTGGTGGGTTGGTTGGCGCCTGTGGCGCCAGCGCGCCTTATCCCATGTTCAGCTGCTCGCGCTCAGCGCAATGACATTCTCCGGCTGGGTTGCCACGTTGGCCGGCTGGTGGGTGACGGAAGTTGGCCGCCAGCCTTATATCGTTTACGGCTTGGTGCGCACACAAGAGGTGGTGGCGCCCCACGGTGGTGGGGTGGTGGCCACAACCTTGGTGGCCTATTTGCTGCTCTATGTGTTGTTGCTGGCGTCTTATATCGGAGCGATTCGCTATCTCTCCAGTAAACCGGCGGCTTCATTGGCGTTGACCCAGTTTCCGGCAAAATCTTCTGCGGAGGCCGGCTGATGGATACCCTGCTACCGCTGATATTTTTCTTCATCATGGGTTTTGCCGTGCTGACCTACAGCATACTGGACGGCTATGACTTGGGCATTGGGATTTTGCTTCCGTTGGGCGATGAGGCCGAAAAGGATCAAATGATCGCCTCGATCGGGCCATTCTGGGATGCCAACGAAACCTGGATCGTGCTCGGCGTTGGGGTGTTGTTGATCGCTTTTCCGGAGGCCCATGGACGGGTGCTCACAGCGCTGTACCTGCCCGTCACGCTCATGCTCATTGGGTTGATACTCCGCGGTGTGGCGTTTGATTTACGTGTAAAAGCAGGACTCAATCAAAAGCATCTTTGGGATCGGGCGTTTTTTGCGGGTTCACTGTTGGCCTCTGTGACTCAGGGCTGGATGGTAGGGGCCTACATCACCGGTTTAAAACCGGGTCTGACCAATACCTTGTTCGCCGGATTAATCGCGGTGTTATTGCCGGCATTCTATGTTTTTCTCGGCTCGGCCTGGTTGATGATCAAAACCGAAGGGGTGCTGTTCGACAAAGCTGTTGGCTGGGCCAAGCGGGCCATTCCACCCATGGCCGGGGCACTGTTGTTAATCTCGATTGCAACGCCTTTGGTCAGTGCCACTATCGCGGCGCGTTGGTTTACGTTGCCTAACGCCATCGGCCTTTCGCCCATACCCATCAGTTGTGTCTTGGTATTCGGTGCGCTAATCGGTTTTTTTAGCCGGTCTCGGCAGACGCTTTATCGCTATGCCTGGATGCCCTTTGCCGGTACGGTGGTCATCGGACTTATGGCCGCCATCGGGCTGGCGTATAGCCTGTATCCGTACATCGTCATCGACGAGCTCACCATTTGGGAGACGGCCTCCGCCACCAACTCGCTCCTATTCGTGTTGGTGGGAGTTGCCGTGAGCGTGCCGGCTATTATTGGCTACTCAATTTTCGTATATCGAACATTCGCCGGAAAAACCGGGGATCTGGAATACGATTGAATCGATCGGGAAATATTCTCCCAAACTGCCTAGAACTCAGTTTTTCGGTTGCCTGGGCGGTGCGCAGAGAAGCGGTTATCGTCCGGGACTGAGTGAAATCGGATCATCCGTCGTCTGGCTGGTTTTTTTGGTCAAGGCGGCTTCGCACAGGGCGATCAAGGCCTCGATGCTGGAGATTCGCGTGTAGTTGGGCCGGATGACAAAGGCGATCCGGCGGTGGGGGCCGGGTTCATTCAGGTGCACGGCGGAAAGTGCCGGGTTCTGGGAGATCAGTTGGTCTAGCGCCATTTCCGGAATGAGCGTGGTCCCCAGTCGGCCCATGACCATTTGCACCAGGGTGTTCAGACTGGTGGCGCCAAAACCGTGATTGGCCGTTTGCTCCGAGAGCTTGCAGGCATCGAGAATGTGGTCCTTCAGACAGTGACCCTCTTTCAGCAACATCAGATTGCTGTGGTTCAACTCATCGCTGGTAATTTCTTTCTGCTGCGCATGCTTGTCGTCTTTTAAGGCCACCCAATAAAAATCCTCCTGCCAAAACTCCAGCTTCAATAGGCCGTCAATGGGAAACGGTAGCGCCAATATGGCGGTATCGATTTCACCGGCTCGGACCATGTCCACCAAAACCTGTGATTGTTCTTCGACGATATTGAGTTGCGCGCGAGGGTAGTGCCGATTCAGCGCCGGCAGGATTTTCGGTAGCAGGAAGGGGGCCACGGTGGGGATGATGCCCACCGACAGCGGAAAACTGAGCGGTATTTTCTGGCTGTCGGCGAGATGCTGTAACTCTTCCACCTGTAGCATGATTCGGCGTGCTTGTTCCAAAACCTGCTTTCCGATGGGCGTGACCAACACTTTTTTGTTGTCTCGCTCGAAGATCTGCAGGCCGAGTTGCTTTTCCAGTTCGTTTAGCGCGGTGCTCAGTGCCGACTGGCTGATATTGCACAGCTCTGCAGCTTTTCGGAAATGCAGTGTTTTTTCTGCTGCCAGCGCGTAGGAAAGTTGCTTGATGGAAATCATGGGGCACCTGAGATGGCTGTTCGAACGTTCATTATTTTAGAACGTTATTATGAATTTTATCAATTTTACAGATCAAAGGTGCCGCTTTATCCTAACCCTCGCAACGAAACTAAACCGTTCATAAACCAACTCACAGGGAGGCCACCATGGCACTTATCAACACCAAAATTAAACCGTTTAAAGCAACCGCCTTTAAGAATGGCGAGTTCATCGAGGTGTCCGATCAGGATCTTCAAGGTAAGTGGTCGGTGTTCTTCTTCTATCCCGCCGATTTCACTTTTGTGTGTCCGACGGAGTTGGGCGATCTGGCCGACCACTACGAAGAGTTCCAAAAGCGCGGTGTCGAGATTTACTCCGTGTCCACCGACACTCACTTTACCCACAAAGCCTGGCACGACGCCTCTGACACCATCGGCAAGATCCAGTACACCATGATTGGCGATCCCACCGGTGAAATCACCCGTAACTTCGAAGTCATGCGCGAGGGTCAGGGCTTGGCGGATCGTGGCACCTTCGTGGTCGATCCCGAAGGCGTGATTCAGGCGATGGAAATCACCGCCGAAGGCATCGGTCGGGATGCCGAAGATCTGCTGCGTAAAGTAAAAGCGGCGCAATACGTGGCCGCCCACCCCGGCGAAGTCTGCCCGGCCGCTTGGAAAGAAGGCGAACAGACCCTGGCGCCGTCGCTGGATTTGGTTGGAAAAATCTAATCAGGAAGCGTGGTGTGAGCCCGACCCCGGTCGCGCTCACACCCCACCTTGATCGGGTAACGCAAGAACGAGGAGAAACCGAATCATGTTAACGAACGATATCTTACAAGCATTAAAAGGCTACACCGCGAACATGCAGCGGACGGTGACTTTCGTCTTGCAAACCGGCGAGCACAACAAACGTGAGGAGCTGGCGAAGTTCTTATCCGACATCGCCGGCGTGAGTGAAAAAATTACGCTCGAAGAGCGAGACACCGCAGGAAAGCTCCGTAGCCCCATCAGTTTTGCCCTTGAAGCCGATGGCAAGGATATGGGGATTCAGTTCTCCGGTATTCCCAGTGGCCATGAGTTCAACTCACTGGTGCTCGCGATCCTGCAGGCTTCCGGCACGCCCCTGAAGCTGGACGATTCGCTCCAAGACATGGTTGCCCGTGTCGCGGACGATTTACGCTTCGAGGTGTTCGTCAGCCTGGGCTGCCACAACTGCCCGGACGTGGTGCAGGCCCTGAATCAATTTGCTTTACTCAACGACCGCATCCGTACCGAGATGATCGATGGCGGCCTGTTTCAAAACATCATTGAGGAACGCGACATCCAGGGTGTGCCCAGTGTCTACCTCAACGGTGAGCTGTTCGCCAATGGCAAAGTCACCGCGGCGGAACTCATCGACCGCTTGATCGAGCGCTATCCCTCCATCGCCCAATCGGGATCCGCGGCGCAGTTGCCGTTGCAAGACGTGGTCGTGATCGGCGGCGGTCCGGCCGGTGTGAGCGCGGCCATCTACAGCGCCCGGAAAGGTCTGAAGGTTACCTTGATTGCCGATCGTATCGGCGGCCAGGTGAAAGACACGCTAGGTATCGAAAACCTCATTTCCGTACCGCAAACCACCGGACCGGAATTGGTGGGCGCCCTGCAGGCGCACATGAACGACTACGAGATCACCGTCAAGGAACATCTCAAAGTCACTCAAGTTGAACAAGCTGACATCAAAACCGTCACGCTCTCATCCGGCGAGCGAATTCACACCAAAACGCTGATTGTGGCAACGGGCGCCAAATGGCGCGAGCTGGGCGTGCCCGGAGAGAAGGAGAACATCGGTAACGGCGTGGCCTATTGCCCGCACTGTGACGGCCCGTTCTTTAAAGGCAAAGACGTTGCCGTGATCGGTGGCGGCAACTCCGGTATCGAAGCTGCGCTGGATTTGGCGGGCATCGTCAAGTCGGTGACCGTGTTCGAGTTTCTGCCGGAACTCAAAGCGGACCAAGTGCTGGTAGATAAAGCCGTGGCGAAGGACAACATCACCATCTACAGAAACGTGGCAACCAAAGCGATCAAGGCCGAAAACGGCAAGGTCAATGCCATCGAGTACGTGGATCGGGGAACCGAACAAGTCCACACGCTGGCGCTGGATGGCGTTTTCGTCCAGATCGGCCTGGTGCCCAACAGCGGTTTTCTGGCCGATGTGGTCGAGCGCACGCGATTTGGAGAAATCGTCATCAACGAAAAAGGTCAGACATCGGAAACGGGCATTTATGCCTGCGGTGATGTGACCACCGTACCCTACAAGCAAATCGTCATCGCCATGGGCGAAGGCGCCAAAGCATCGTTGGCGGCGTTTGAATACCTGCTGACACATTCCGACGCCTTGGAGCAATCCTACCTAGCGGAAAACGCCAAAAATCAGACCGCAAAGGTCGCCTGATCGCGACCCCTGAAGGCCCGGAAACAGGGCCTTCAGGGCCTTCAGGGCGCTGGGTGCTCCGGTCGTGTTCGGTCTGGATGATCTCCGTCTTTGTCGGGGCGAGATGTGAAGGGGCGTTCCTTCCCAAATCCGGGCGCACGAAAATACGGCCAGCACCGGCACCGCGGCTGCGTCGGAAGCGAAGAAAAGCTTCGCGCTGGTGAACTGAGAACACGAAATACCCTCCGAGCCGTGGAGACCACCGATCATTCGATTCAGGTCTGGCGGCCTAGCGCCTGCGGAACCGGCTTTGGCGATTTCAGTCCGGTATTGGTGGTGATCTTCTTAGGCGCATCACCCAATCCCGTTTGACTGCACGGGCACGTAGCTGAAGCATCGATTTTTTCCAAGTTGATGATCGGTTTTTTCGGATGGAAATCGGCCTGTTGTCGAATTATGCTCAACGTGCATTCTGCGCAATTTGCCATCAAGAGCGACGACTGCTGTCGGTTCGAAGGGTTTCTTGTGCAGGCGCAATACCTCGCGGCCCGCAACGTTTGCCGTTGGGCCCGCATTTGAGAACAAACGAGGGGACAAACGGCTATGTTGAAAAATCGGATGCTAAGGATTGCTATCCTGGCGGCGCTCTCCCAGATGGCATTGGGCGGGCCCGCTCTGGCGATGGGGGAGCCCAAAACCAACCAAGCGTGGTGGCCGCAAACGCTGAATCTCGCCCCGCTGCGCCAAAACGCCACCGTATCGGACCCGATGGGTGGCGATTTCGATTATGCCGAGGCCTTCAGTCAGCTCGATCTGGATGCGATCAAGCGTGATCTCCGGGCGCTGATGACCGATTCCCAGGACTGGTGGCCAGCAGACTATGGTCACTACGGTCCATTATTCATCCGCATGGCCTGGCACAGCGCGGGCACCTACCGCGTGAACGACGGGCGTGGTGGTGCTGATGGCGGACAGCAGCGCTTCGATCCCCTGAACAGCTGGCCCGACAATGCCAACCTGGACAAGGCGCGCCGGCTGCTTTGGCCGATCAAGCAGAAGTACGGGCGGAGCATTTCCTGGGCCGACTTAATGATTCTCACGGGTAATGTGGCGTTGGAGTCCATGGGCTTTAAGACCCATGGTTTTGCCGGCGGACGCGAGGATGACTGGGAGCCGGACCTGATCTACTGGGGTCCGGAAACGAAGATGCTGGGCCGTGAACGCATTGACCAACAAGGCGCACTGGAAAAGCCGTTGGCCGCGACACAGATGGGTCTGATTTATGTGAATCCGGAGGGTCCCGGCGGCAACGCAGACCCGCTCGCCGCGGCCAAACAGATCCGTGAGACTTTCGGCCGCATGGCGATGAACGACGAGGAGACCGTGGCGTTGATCGCCGGCGGTCACACCTTCGGTAAGTTGCACGGTGCCCACGAAGTGAACAAGTGCGTTGGCCCGGAGCCCGCCGCCGCCGGCGTCGAGGAGCAGGGCCTGGGCTGGAAGAACACATGCGGTAAAGGTCATTCCGAAGACACCATCACCAGCGGCCTGGAAGGCGCCTGGACCGCAGCGCCCACGCAATGGACCATGATGTACTTGCAGAATCTGTTCAACTTCGAATGGGAGCAGACCCGCAGCCCCGCCGGCGCCGTTCAGTGGGTACCGAAAGGCGGTGCCGCAGCCAACACGGTTCCGGACGCTCATGTGGAAGGCAAACGGCACGCGCCGGTCATGCTGACCACCGACTTATCGCTCAAGTTCGATCCGGCTTACCGCAAGATCTCCAAGCGCTTCCTGGACAACCCAGCCGAGTTTGAGGATGCCTTCGCCCGAGCTTGGTACAAATTGACCCACCGCGACATGGGCCCGCGTCCGCGGCTTCTGGGTGATGCGGTTCCCGAGGAAACACTTATTTGGCAGGATCCTGTTCCCGCGGTCGATCATGAGCTGATCGACGACAAAGACATTGCGGATCTCAAGGAAAAAATCCTTGCCTCAGACCTCACGCGACCGGAACTGGTGCGCACGGCCTGGGCATCCGCGGCCAGCTTCCGCAGTTCCGACAAGCGGGGGGGTGCCAATGGTGCGCGTATCCGGCTGGAGCCGCAGAGTGATTGGGAAGCGAACAACCCCAAGGAACTCAGGCGCGTTTTGAAACGTCTTGAGCGGATACAGAACAAGTTCAATCGCGCTCAGTCGGGCGATAAGAAAGTCTCGCTCGCCGATTTGGTTGTACTCGGCGGTGCGGCCGCTATCGAACAGGCGGCGCAGGAGGCAGGCCACGAGGTGACAGTCCCGTTCGTTCCGGGGCGCACTGATGCCACCCGAGCCCAGACCGACGTGGCATCGTTCGCGGTACTCGAGCCCAAGGCAGACGGATTCCGCAATTACTACAGCAAAGGCCTAAGCCGGTCTCCCGCGGCGTTGCTGGTGGATCGGGCCGACCAGCTCGACCTGTCCGTTCCGGAGATGACCGTCTTGATCGGCGGGATGCGCGTACTCGATGCGAACACCGGCGGCGCCAAGCACGGCGTCTTCACCGACAAACCCGGCACGCTGAGTAACGACTTCTTCGTCAATCTGCTCGATATGTCGACCCAATGGCAACCAGCGGCGTCGGGCGAGTACGTGTTCGAGGGGCGGGATCGCGTCTCCGGCGAGCCTAAGTGGACTGCCACTGAGGCCGACCTGGTATTCGGTTCCAATAGCGAACTGCGGGCCGTCGCCGAGTTCTATGCCTATCCCGGGTCCCAGGAGACCTTCCTGAAGCACTTTGTGGCGGCGTGGGCGAAAGTCATGCAAGCCGACCGCTTCGACCTGAAGTAACTCACCAACAAACCAGCCCCGGCGCACCCTGTGGCGTGCCGGGGCTTTTTGTTCAGGCGAGTGCGCCGCTTGTCGCGAGTCATACGGTCTTTAGAGCCGTTCCCGAGGTGGAGAAACACGAACTACGCTTCTCGTTGGGATAATGGGGAGTCCGCCTGATGCGCCGAAGATTGCACGGCGCGCCCCACTGATTTTGCTGGGTCACCTCCTTGAGCGATACATCATGATGCGAAATATTGCCGTCTTATTGTTTCTTTGCTTTTTCTGTTTGCCCGCCGGTGCGACGTCTTCGTCGGTCACGCCGAGATACCCCGTGGTATTGGTCCACGGTTTCATTGGTTTCGACCAATTGTTCGGGATCGTTCCATATTGGTTTGGTATCGCCAAAGAGCTGGAACGGAGCGGCGTCGAGGTTTACGTCGCCCAAGTCTCCGCCGTGAATTCTTCGGAAATCCGGGGCGACCAATTGATCGAGCAGATCGAGCATTTTCTGCAACAAACGGGCGCCAGTAAGGCCAACATTATCGGTCATAGCCAAGGTGGCTTGTCGGCGCGTTATGTCGCTGCCGAACGCCCGGATTTGGTCGCCAGCGTGACCACGGTCGGTGCACCCCACAAGGGCAGTGAATTGGGAGATTTTGTGCGGCGCCTGACTGGAGGTGACCAAACGTTACGGGCTGGTTTCGTTCACGTAACCGTCGGTCTGCTCGGGCGGCTGATCGATCTGTCGTCTACCGGCGGTTATCCGCAGGACGGTAAGGCGGCATTGTCGTCGCTGACGGCCGTGGGTCTTGAAGACTTCAACCGTCGTTATCCACAAGCCGTACCCGAGGATTGTGGCGAGGGTGCTTATGAGGTCGACGGGATTCGGTATTACTCATGGGGTGGGGTGCGGAACTGGACGACCGTCGTTGATCCCAGCGATGTCATCTTGTGGTTGACAGGGTTGGTTTTCGAGGAAGAAAACGACGGACTGGTCGGTCGCTGCAGCAACCATTTGGGTATGGTGATACGGGACGATTATCCCCATAACCACATTGATGAGATTAATCAAATACTGGGATTGGACGGATTCGGGCCATTCGAGCCGAGCGAAATTTATCTCGAGCACGTGGCCCGACTGCGTGAGGCCGGTTTGTGACGCCGGTTCACTGATCGCGGTGTCCGCAACCCCGCGGGGGCGTTGCGGGCGGAGGGGTTGGTCACTGGATGTTGGCTGTGCTCTGTCGCCAGAACAGGTTTGCCGGCGCTGCCCTGGCAGCGCCGGCAAACCGGCGGGCGCGTCTAAGGGTTTTACGGGCTGTACTGTCGGATGACGCGCTCGTATTCAAACCAGCTCAGTTTTGGGGAGCGATCTTCTTCCAACAATCCACTGTGGCGTTGGCGGGGCTGGGACTCGTTTGGATTATCCAGATACTCGTACCAGAAAAAACCCACCGCGCCGGCGCGCAGCGTGTATTCCGCCATGTTGCGTAAAAAAAGCCGTTGCGCCTCCGGTGTGCGACCCTCACCATCACCGGTCTTGAAACCCGTTTCCAGGACAATCACGGGTTTGCCACCGCTGGCGTATCTAGACTGAGTGATCACGCGGCAGACATAACCCGCAAAACCTTCTGTGATCGGTCCGCCGATGGCCGGGTACATGTATACGCCCACAAAATCGTAATCCGCGACCAGTCTCATTCTTGCGATAAACTGCAGGAATCCCGGGACGGCGACGACCGATAGGACCGTCTTTGCCGAGCGGTCAGTCTGTTTCACTGCTTCGTTCAAGGTATGAATGATCCGCATTTTGGCGGTGGGTGACCACAGATGGGCCCGCTGATTACTCGCCACGTGCTGATAATCCAAATTGATTTCGTTCTCCAGCGACCAGTATTCGATGGTGTCGTGATACCGCTCGACCACTGCGCGGGCATAACGGTCAAGAACATCCAGGTACTCGCCGATTCGCAAGTCTCCCGTCCACTCGGGTGCGACGGCCCGGTCCCGGTTATAGCCGTTGCCGATTTGGCCAATAATCTGGATGCCGTTGCGGGCGGCTTCCTGGGTGACCATGTCGAAATAGCTGAAATCGTAGGGTTCACCTCGTACCGGCTCGATTCGCTTCCAGGCATAGTCGACCCGAATCCAGCGGATGCCAATTTCGGCCATCGCGCGGAAGTCGTCGGGGTAAAGTTCGTAGTCGGGCAGGGGGATGTGGTAGGCCGTGATTCCCCACATAAACCCCTCCGGAGCCTGAGCGGGCGGCTCTGCGGTGCAGTTGTCGCGACCACCCGTGAGTTGCTCCAACGGGTTTCCATAGCTCAAGGTGCTGGTCGTTGCGAGGGCGATGATGAATATCCAAACGTACTTTCGCATGCAAAATTCTCCTGCTAGGCCGGCGGCAATAACCGTCGGACAATGACGGTCAGCACCATTCCAAAGAGCGCCAGGACCACGATCTCTGGCGAGTACCACCAGCCGGGTTCGGCGTTTAGGGCGCGTTCGATTGCTCGCGGGCCGAGGGTGCTCCACAGCACGATATGGGGTATTCCTCCCAGTACCGAAGCGAAAATGTAATTCCGCCGTGTGACATCCAGCGTCGCCAATGCCCAGTTGACCGGCGGCACGGCGAACATCATCAGCCGCATGTAAAGCACGGTTCGAAAACCGTTGCCGTTGATGAGCTCAGAAGCCTTAGCCGGAAGCGCTCGGAAGCACATCGCGACGAACTCTTGGCCGAGCCGCTGACCGATGGTGTAAGTGAAATAACACGCGATGGCCCAATAGATGAGGGTCAGTACGATCGTCATCATGGGGCCGTAGATCAGGGACACGGCGATCAGTACCAGCACGGTGGGGACATTCAGCAACACACCACCGACCCCGAGAACAATGATCGCCAGCGGACCGAAAACACCCCATGACAGGCTCCATTCCCGTAACAGATCGACCAAGTCATTGATTCCCTGTCGGCTGACATCGACCTCTACAGGCAAGCTGCGGGAAGCGGCGGCCAAGGCCAGAATGACGACGAGCAGGAGCAAAAAGCGCAGGGCGCTCGGAAATACCCGGCGGGGTTTTTCTGCCACCTCGATTTCCGACAGGTCACGTAAGGTTCGTTTGTGCATGGCTTACACCTCCCTTGTAAGCGACAGGAGAAGTCGTCCCTTCTTCGTACCAACCGATGGGGCGGCGTTCCAACAGGGCGAGCACCTGCTGTTCTTCCCTTTCGGACAGCAGGTATTGCCCTTTGCTTTGCATACGAGAGCCTTGCTGGGAGTTGCGGGCAAGCAAATCTGCGATGGCATTCGGTTCCAGCCCGGTGACCGGATAACCGAGCTCGGAAAATAGTGTGCTAATGCACGGGCCGGGATCTTTAAGTAGCTCCTCATAGCGGATGATCGCGTTGAAAAAAGGAGGCGCTGTTCGTTGCAGTCGGGCGCTCTCCGCCATGTGAGAGAGCCACTGCAGCGTGAAATAAGCCACCGCGCTGGCGCGTCCGTGCCGATGGAATTCCGGGTGATTGAAGAGTGGAACAGTCGCTCCCAATGCTTTGCGCGTATGGGGGATCGACCCCAGTGTGGAGAGCAGCAGCCTATCGAGTCCGAGGCGTCTCCAGATGCGATACTGTCGCTCGGAAAAATAGGCATTGAGGAAGGAATTGATCGTGGGCAGCGGGTCGCGGTAAAGAAAAACATGATCACCGCGGACACTGAGCGGTTCAAACAGCGGTGCGGCGAAAAGACACCAGCTGCGCAATTTTATCAGGGGCTGCGTCATCTTCGGATCGCGACAGCGCAGGTGGTGGCCGAGCAATCGTGTGCAACGATCCATAAGCGCACGCAATTCCTCGTCGCGTCGGCCTTCCGCCATACGCGAGAGCAATACAGCCTGGCTGTAGAAGTCCGGTTCGGAGATGGACTGGACATTCCCGGTGGTTGCCAACAGTTGGCTCAGCAACGTCGAACCGCAGCGCCCGGTGCTGTGCAAAAAGATCGGACGGGGGATTTGCTCCGCGGGCAGTAAGGCATCGACCAAGCGCTCCAAATCACCGTAAGCCACGGCGTGGATTCGAATTGCGTGATCACGCTGAGCTTCATAGAAAAACGGATCCGCCGTGAGCAGATCGACTGTCTCAGGGGTTTCCACCAAGAGCAGCCGACGACGATGATCATCCAGGCAATAGGGCGTAATGTGCGCGCCGCGTTCATTCAGCAATTTAACGATGTCAGTTTGGCCGTCCGCGCGTTTGAAGAAATGGCTTGGGCTGGCCAGTTCTGCGGGGACGAGGCGAGGCCAACGAGCGACGATCTTGTAGGAGTTCGCCAATACCCGAGGCAGGTGGGCATTGGTATGGAGCCGTTCTGCAGGGTCGTTGCCCGAATGATTGGCGGCGTATTCGAACGGCGGGTTGATCAGTACCGGTTTGACGGATTGAATCACCGTGCCGAAGACCATCTTCCACAACAAGCGAAGACGTCCCTCGCTGTGGAAACGTCGCATGTCCAGCATGATTCGCCCACGCTTCAGTAGACGAAACCGCGTGCCATCGCTCGCCCTGCGGAGATACTCCACATCTTCGCCAAAATGCATGTTCTCGTTGAAGCCGCCTTGGCGCTCGTGAACATCACGTAGCACGAGATAACCGGCCGAACCAGGGGCAGTGGGAGCGACGTGTTGCAATAGCCCCATACCCATATTGAAAAGGCGGGCGATGAGTCGGTCGCCCCAACAGTCGGAACCGCTGATAAAGCGGAACGCGGCCGTGCTTAAGCCGCGTTGTTGCATTTCCGCGGTGGCATCTAAAAGGGTGCGTGGGGAGATGCGGGCATCCGCATCCAGGAATACCAGGTACTGTCCGCGTGCATGCTTCGCGCCGGCGTTTCGCGCAGATGAAACACCTTTTACCGGTGCCTGCACAAGCCGGATGCGGTCAGGTTGAGAACGTGCCAATGCCTCGACAATTCGTGGCGTGCGATCTGTGCTGCCATTGTCGGCGACGATGATTTCCAACTTGGCAGTGGCGTCTTGCAAGAGATCGCCGAGCAAGCGATCGACCACGCCCTCTTCGTTCAGAGTCGGAATGACCACACTAATATACGGTCTCTCCGTGGTGGCGTTTCGGCTTTTCGGAGCGATTTTTAGGCATGATTGGGATGAGATAGGCATTTTGCCCTCCTTTGGGGGAGAAGGTGCGAAATA
>JAXHTV010000025.1 GCA_034189865.1 Pseudomonadota bacterium
CCGAAATCGACCTGCCAGATACCGGACCAGTTTTCAGTTACCGAGCCTTCGATGTAGAAACGCATCCGACGGAGGAAAAAATCGTCGGTCGCATCGGCATCGGGTCCAACTGCAGGATCGAAGTCCTCATACTTGTACTGGGCCTGCAAACGCCCCCCTATTTCCACATACTTGTCGCCGTCTTCATAGACGGTAATACCGGCGTGAGAAATCACCGGTGCGAGCGCCGCCATGCCCAAGACTACGCCCAATTTCTGCGTGGTTTTCATCCATTACTCTCCGTCACGTTCGTGGCCGTTTTACTGACCGGCAGTCACAGTCCAAGTTCATATATGCTTGTTCTCACCGCCACTGCATGCAGTCGACAGCAGACGCGGAGAATCCTAGAGACGCCGCATGACCAAAACATGACACGATTGTTTCAGTTTTATGACACTCAGCGCGTGGTTTATTGAATCTAATCGCCACTAAACAGACGAACGCCTTGGTGCTTGCTCGGCGGTCCCTCGCGACTTAAGCACGATACGACTGGAAGGGAAGTGGCAAGTGAAGGTGCTTCCGACATCGGGCTGACTCTCAATGGTCAAAAGCGCATCGTGTCGTTGCAGACCGTGTTTGACGATGGCCAGACCAAGGCCGGTCCCGCCCTGCTCTCGACCCCGACCACTGTCGACGCGATAGAACCGTTCTGTCAGCCGGGGCAAGTGATGATCAGCGATACCGATCCCGGTATCGGATACCGAAACCACAAGCTCGCCTGCCTCCTCGGCCGAGCGAACGTGGATACTTCCCCCGTCGGGGGTGTACTTGACCGCGTTGGACAAAAGATTGTCGAAAACGCCACGTAACTCGCTTTCAACGCCGCGCAATCCAAGTTCGGGCGCCGCATCCAAGGTGATCTGAAGACGATCTCCTGCCAATGCGCGTGCGTCCTCACACACTTGGCTTAACAGCACCGCCAAATCGACGGGCATCACGTCGCCCGCACCCTCCGATTCATCCAGGCGAGAAAGCAGGAGAAGATCCTCCACCAATTGCGTCATACGCCGGACTTGAGCCTGCATTTCCTGCACGGGGCCCTCCCAGTGGCGCATCGGGCCTTTCACATCCTCTCGAATCACCTCAAGATAACCGGTCAAAACCGTCAGAGGTGTTCGCAACTCGTGGGATGCGTTGGCGACGAAGTCGCGGCGGACCTGATCGAGCTGATGAACACGGGTGATGTCCCGGACCAACAGCAGCCGTTGGTCTTCGCCATAGGGCACCAATTGCAGTGACAAAACGACACCCGGGTGTACGGGTGAGGGAATCGTCACGGGTTCGGAATAATCTCCCGCCGAGAGATACTGGACGAACGCCGGGGCTCTGACCAAATTGACGATGAGTTGATTATTGTCGGCGGGCGCCTGCAGATCCAACCATCGCTGCGCCGCGGAGTTGAACCACAGGATCCGCAGCTTGGGCGACAACACCACCGCGCCATCGGGCATCGCTTCTGTCGAACGAACGAACTCTTTGAGAATTCCCGCGAGACGGCGTTTACGCTGCCGACTTCGCCGTTTGATCTGATGGATTTGAAGATGAATATCAGCCCAGACGCCCCGCCCCTCTGGCGGCACGACGCGCTTCACGCCGCGCAACCAGCGATCCAGACGATAAGCTTGTCGGGCATGAAACGAGAGCAGAAAACCCAGGGCAATGACGAGCGACCACGAAAGCTGTCCGGTCAGCAAGCCAATAAAGCTTGCCAGGACTAAAATCGCAGCCAGGCGCCAGGCCTCATAGGCCCAGGGCGACACGACGTTTAACCTTGAACGGAGAAACGATATCCGGCGCCACGGACCGTCTGCACCAAATGGGCCACGCCGTGCTGCTCCAACGCCTTACGAAGGCGGCGGATATGGACATCGACCGTCCGTTCTTCCACATAAACGCTTGGCCCCCACACACGATCTAAAAGTTGGCTGCGACTGTAGACACGCTCCGGGTGTCCCATAAAGAAATGTAGCAAGCGGAACTCGGTCGGGCCAAGATTCACCAATTCGCTATCGACTGTCACGCGGTGCCCCGATGCATCCAGTCGGACACCACCCATCTCGAGCAGGTCTTCCTCGCTCTCAGGACTCGCCCGGCGTAGTACGGCGTTGATTCGGGCCACCAACTCCCGCGGGGAGAAAGGTTTGGTGATGAAGTCGTCGGCACCGGCATTCAGGCCGCGGACTTTGTCGTCCTCCTCCGCACGCGCCGTTAACATAATAATCGGAATTTCGCGGGCGACATGATCCTTGCGCAGGCTGCGGGCCAAATCCAAGCCACTCATGCCCGGCATCATCCAGTCAAGCAGGACGACGTCGGGCCGGATATCGGCGATCGCTGTTCGGGCCTCGGCGGCATCAGCGGCCTCCAACACCTGGTACTGCTCACGCTGAAGTGTAAAACTCACCATCTGGCGAACGGATTTTTCATCGTCAACGACCAAAACGGTTTTAGATGCGCTCATCGATACTCTTCACAACGAGTTGGATTTTAAGACAGAGGCATTACAACAAACGACTATGACAGTATGGTTAACATCGTGACGAGTAAGTCCCAAAACCACGCCCCAGCCGACTATCCGCTAAGAGTTATGACCACGTCCTGGCTCGACCATTCACATATTTGCAATATACTACCGGGCTGTCACACGACCAATACCACGCGTTGACCAGGCTGCACCCGCTCCGATAAGCATGGCCCCCTCCCGCCAGACGATAGGCCAGAGCCGAACCGGGCAAAAAACGTTAGAGACGTCACGCCACAAAAAGTGGCACAATATACGGCCTTTGCATCCAGCGGTGGGCTGGCTCGACGTTTTTTATTTATTTAACGTATCGATACTCCACAACGCTTAACTTAATAAAAAGAATGCCGGCACTTTTGTCGTCGGCAAACCGAACGTGTCGCGATGCCGGGTGACCAGGACGCACCTTCACCGTATTGGCAAGCTAGCCAGGAAGCGCAAGCTTCGCCCTTGGTACAACGACGATCATGGCCAAAACCTCCTCGCCTTTTTATCGTTCGTACCCAACGTTTGCGTTTGGGGTGCTTGCCTTACCGATCATCTATGCCGCGCTGGGCGTTACCTGGGTCGTTCTCACCGACCAGTTGCTCCATATCATCATGCCCAACAGTTCGGCCTACCCGATATTGCAAACGGTAAAAGACAGCTTATTGGTTGTCATCACCGGTTTTCTGATCGGCTGGGTTCTGGCGCGTTTGAGAATCCGCCTGCGGAATGGGGAAAACCGCATTCGCTCGGTGTTGAACAGCACCAGCGACGGCATGATCGTGCTACGTGACGGACACATTGTTCTTTCCAACCTGGCCTGCTGCCGGCTTCTCGGTTATGAACGGGAAAGCGAATTGCTGGGCTTGGATGGAAAGCGTTTCTTTGATCCGCAAGCGTGGACAGAAATGCGCGAACACTGTCGGGGCCAAGATTTTGGCTTAGCGTCTTCACGACGTAATCACATCGTGGCCAAGGACCGCCAGGGAAATCGATTCCCGGTGAGTGTGGGACTCAGCAAACTGCAGATGGGAAAAAACCGGTACCAAATCCTGCTGATCTCGCCGCTGGATCAAGCCCACGAACACGCATCGAGTCTGCAATCCGAAAGAGACTTTCTCATGCAGGTGCTGGAAAACCACCCCGACGGCTTGGTGGCACAAGACGAGAATCGAGAAATACGGTTCATCAACCGAGCCGCCCGCCACCTGCTGGGGCTGCCCTTGAATGCCTGGCCAACGGATCACTTAGTGAACAAGCTTGAGATCCCGGCCCCGTCGGACGCCCCGCTTTCGCCAGTTTCGGCCGCCGATATAACGGGTTATTCGAGTGAACAAACGCCCTTGGCGGCAAAATCGTTCGAGGTGCGGGATGACGAGCAGCGCACAGTCGCGCAAGCCCTCGCGCTCTCGCCGCTCGATGCCGTCACCGGGCACTCCGCCGGGGATCATCCAGCCTCAAAAACCCTGCAGGTTTTGCTCGAGTTGCAACGCTTGTCGAAACAAGTGACCGATGTGGAGTCGTTTCTAAAAGATGCCTGCCCGGCGCTGCATCCGCTGCTCCGTCCACGCCCCTGGATCGCTCTGGCCTTAGTCGATTCAAAAACCCACCAAGGGCAAATGTTCCAACCCAGCGGTACAGAGCGGGACCCCGTGAGCTGCGTTCCGTTGCGCGTGATAGAGCCCCCCGTGGCAGACGCCGAACATGCGCGGGTGTTCGACATGGATCAGCCCAGTCCATTGGGGCATCCCCCGGCTATCCGCCATGCCCTCGAAAACGCAGGGATCGATCACTACCTGCAAATTCCGGTTCACGCGTCCAATGGCGTTCTCGGCTTGGTCATTGTCGGGCTTCGCGACGGCCGGCGACCGTCACCCGAAGTGGAATATGTCTTGGCCGATTTTGCGACCAAAGCCACAGCCGTTTATTCCGCGCCATCAAATGGCGAGACGCCGACCGTGCAGCGGGCAGCCCCTTAGCTCACCTGAGTCAATCCGCCAAAGAACGCGTCACCAGATCGGCCACATCCACTGGGAGCGCCGCTTCAGAGCGAATGCGCAACAACGCCTCGCGCATCCCATCGTTGTGGGGTGCCGCGAAACCACGCCAATTGACCAGTGCAGTGGTGATTCGAGCGGCCACTTGCGGATTGATGCCGGACAGCGCGATGACTTGGTCAGCGGTAAATTCGTACCCCCTACCGTCCCGGGCGTGAAAACGGGACGGATTGGCCCGACAAAATGTGCCAATCAACGCCCTGACTTTATTCGGCAACTTGAGACTGAACGCGGGATGCGCCATCAACGTTCCGATGCGCTCCAGACAATCCGTCCGCCGCGATGCCGCCTGCACTCTCAACCACTTGTCGACCACCAAATCTTCATCTCGCCAACGATCGTAAAAACGCGACAGCGCAGAATCGGCAGCATCCCCACCCTGCTCGGCCAACAAGGTCAAAGCGGCCAGTGCGTCGGTCATATTTCGGGCATTGTTGAACTGGTGAACACACGAATCGCGAAACGCATCAGCATCGCTGGCGCCCATCAAGAAGTACAGGCAGTGGTTCTTCAACGCCCGGGTTCCGGTGGAATCTTCGCTCGCCAGGTCCGAGTAACGGCGAACCAATACGTCGCCGAGGCGATCACCGATATGACGTCGCAACAGCTGCCGGGCAGCGTCGAGTGCCAATGGGTCAACAATCGGCTGTAGGGCGACGAGGTAATCGAAATCCGGCAATTCCAGCAAGGTTGCCACAAAGGCCGGATCCCCTGACGGGTCACCCAATACCTGACCGATCGCCTCACATAGGGGCTCGTCCAAGGCGGTCACCGCTTGTGAGACACTGGCGCCCAAAATCCACTCCGTGAGCAAACTCTGTCCGGCGTCCCAACGATTGACCGGATCGTCATCGTGCCTAAGCAAGAACAAACGATCCTCCCGACTCGGGATGGTCGCGACTCGAACGGGGGCCGAGAACCCCCGGAAAAGCGAGGCCACAGGCCGATGAGGGACATTCAGGAATTCTACTGTTTGGATAGACTCCCGCAGTTCAAGCACCATCTCCCTGCCCTGCGCCTGCTCGTCGCCCGATCGTTGCAGCGGCACGTGTCGCCCATCCGGCGCAAACAGTGCCAGGCGAACCGGGATATGCAACGGCTCTGCCTCTACCCGCCCGGGGGTGGAAGACGGCTGCTGTTGAAACTCCAACCGGTATCGACCCGAAGCTTGATCGTACGTCGAACGGATGCTAATCCGTGGCGTCCCGGCCTGCAGGTACCAACGTCTGAACTGAGCCAAATCCCGACCGTTGGCGTCCGCCAAGGCCGCGAGAAAATCCTCCACCGTGACCGCTTGGCCGGTGTGCCGCGCAAAATACAAATCCATGCCGCGGCGAAACCCGGAGGCACCGAGCAAGGTATGCAACATGCGAACGACTTCGGCGCCCTTCTCATAAACCGTCGGCGTATACAGATTGTTGATCTCCCGATATTCCGCCGGACGAACCGGATGGGCCGTCGGACCGGAATCTTCGGGAAACTGGGATGTTCTCAGATGCTGAACTTCCCGGATGCGCTGAACGCCGGCAGAATGCATGTCCGCAGAAAACGACTGATCGCGAAATACGGTCAGTCCTTCTTTGAGGCTCAGCTGGAACCAGTCCCGGCAGGTGACGCGGTTGCCGGTCCAATTGTGGAAATACTCGTGCGCGACCACTGACTCAATGTGCTCGAAATCCCGGTCGGTCGCGGTATCGGACCGCGCCAGCACGTATTGCGCATTGAAGATATTGAGACCCTTATTCTCCATCGCCCCCATATTGAAGGCACTAACCGCAACGACCATGTATAAGTCGAGGTCGTATTCCAGCCCATAGACATCTTCGTCCCAGCGCATGGCGCGCTTCAAAGAATCGATCGCGTAGCGGCACTTGTCCTGTTCGCCGTGCTCGGCGAAAAAATGAAGTGTCACCCGGCGCCCCGAACACGTCTCGAATTGATCCTCTACACAGGCCAAATCCGCTGCAACCAAGGCAAACAGGTAGCAGGGCTTGGGGTAAGGGTCATCCCAGATCACCTCGTGCATGTCGTTTTCCAACGCTCGCCTGGCAACCAAATTACCGTTGGACAACAAGACCGGATAACGCGACTGGGAGCTCCGAATCGTAGTACGGAAACGGCACATCACATCGGGTCGATCGGGGAAATAGGTGATACGGCGAAAACCTTCCGCCTCACATTGAGTGAAAAGTCCTTTCTCGGCTGCATACAACCCTTCCAGGCTGTTGTTCTCAAAGGGTCGGATGCGATTAACGATCTCCAACTCGAAAGGTTCATCCCGCGGCGCGGCCAGAGGAATCACCAACCGATCTGCTTGCTGATCGTAATCTCCCTCACCCAGCATCCGGTCCGCACAGCGCACCGAAACCAGCGATAACCCCTCCCCCGCAAGAACCAGAGACGGCGAACCCTCGGCAGCGGGGTTACGGCGCAGCATCATCGTCGATTGCACCGTCACGTACTCATCACCCAACTCAAACAGCAGGTCGCAGCGATCGACCCAAAAAGCCGGCGGACAGTAGTCACCCAGTCGGGTCATATCGGGCACAGTCGAACTCATGAGAGGATGCTTCCTGAGTGAGGATCCAGACCCGCATACCGAGACATCACGGCCAGATGACAGCGACCGACGAACCCGCGTGATCGGATCAATGGAACTCTATGTTGCAAGGGGGGGTCTACATGGATCATCATCTATTTTAAGCATGCAAGGAATGCAAGCTTTAAGAATTGCGAGAGAAAATTCACCTAGACCACTGGCCTTGATGGAAAAACTAGAGCCAGATAGTATGGTCGGCCTAATTTCAACCACTCAATAATATCAGCTCACGGAAGAGTACCAAGATGCCTCGAGGCTTACTGAGATTTGTAGTTTTAGCGGCCATAATCCTCGTGGCGGGGATTTGGATTTATGGTTTGGTGACCACCGACGAAGAGCTGGCTGTTCCAGACAAGGCGATCGTTCCAGTCGAAACCACGACGATAGCCAACCGAACCATTCGCGAGTACCGCTTTTTTTCCGGCACCTTACGACCCAATGCTCAATTCATTGTTGCGCCCAAAATGGGCGGCCTTCTGGAAGGCTTGGTCGTTGATATCGGCGATACCGTTGAGAAAGGACAGATGGTCGCCTGGTTGGAAGATGATGAAGTCATCCAGGAAGTCGTGCGCGTCGAAGCCCAGCTTGAGGTTGCCAAAGCACAACAGGCTGAAGCCAAAGCGTCCGGAGCCGTCGCACGACGGGAATTCGACCGGGTCAAAAGGCTGCGATCACAAAAAGTCGCGTCAGAAGCGGAATACGACGCCGCACTCACGCGCTTGAGCGCCGCCGAAGCGCGAACCAGCGCCGCCAACGCACAACTCCGTCAGGCCGAAGCTGCGCTGAAATCGGCCGAAATTCGCTTGTCCTACACCAAGATCCAAGCCGATTGGGCCGATGAAGATACTCAGCGCGTTGTGGGCCAACGGTTCGTTGATGCCGGCACCATCTTACGTCCCAGCGAACCCATCATTTCGGTGTTGTCGATCGAACCCATCGTCGCGCAAATCACCGTGGCGGAACGGGACTACACCCGCATGAGTATCGGTGAGCCCGTCACCGTCCTGACTGACGTGCACCCAGGCCAAGAGTTTCCCGGCGAAATCGTACGAATCGCTCCCCAGTTCAACGAATTCTCCCGTCAAGCTCTGGTGGAAATCGAGATAGATAACCAGAGCAAGGATCTCAAGCCCGGCATGTTCATTCGTGCGCGAGTGCTATTTGCAGAAGCAGAAAACGCCATCGTGATTCCCGCCAGCGCCATCGTGGAACGAAACGGCAAACCCGGGGCCTTCGTGGTTGAAGAGTCGGGCGACAAAACGCTCGCGCGATTCGTCCCGCTACAGCTCGGGTTAACCGAGAATGAGGGAATTCAGGTTGTCGAACCGGCTATTGAGGGTCAAGTCGTAACCTTGGGCTTGCACCTGTTGGACGACGGAACGCCGATCAAGATCTCCGAGACACGATCATTTTAACTGTTAGTACAGCGGACTTCGTCAACCTAATCTAACTCATGGACTCGCGGCACACGGATTGGCCGCCGGGGATGCAATAACTATGAATATCCCGCGTTTTACGGTTACTAGACCCGTTTTTACCAGCATGGCCATGCTGATCCTGGTGATCCTGGGCTCTTTCACTTTGCTCAGAACCAACATCGATCTGATGCCGGACTTGAGCTTGCCCACACTCACCGTCATCACGACCTATGAGAACGCCAGCCCGGAGGAGATGGAAGAACTCATCACCGAACCGCTGGAGGCTGTTTTAGCCTCCATCACGGGTGTTGAAACGTTACAGTCGACCTCACGGGAAGGACAAAGCGTCATCCGGGTCAGTTTTATTTGGGGAACCAACCTAGACGCTTCGGCCAACGATATCCGGGATGGCTTCGATCGTATTCGTGGCCTGCTGCCGGAAGACGCTGATGAGCCCATCATGCTCAAGTTCGATACCAGCAGTTTCCCGGTGATCATCCTCGGCGTCGGCAGCCAGCTCGACCCCATCACCCTGCGGCGAATGATCGACGAGCAGGTCAAGTTCCGCATCGAACGCCTAGAAGGCGTGGCGGCGCTCAACATTTGGGGCGGTCTGGAACGGGAAATTCAAGTCCATTTGTATCCGGACAAAGTCAAAGCACTGCGCCTGAGTATGGAGGAAGTTCTCCAAGGACTGCGGACCGCCAACGTCACCCTACCTGCGGGCAGCGTAGAAAAAGGCACGGCAGAAGTCCGCATCCGCGTGCCCGGTCGTTATGAATCCTTAGATCAGATCCGTAATACGGTGGTCGCAAACCGCGCGGGCGTCCCAGTCTATCTGTATCAAATCGGAGATGTCGTAGACACGCACGCCAAGATCGAGCGCAAGGCACTGATCAATGGCGACCCGGGCGTGCAAATGTTGGTTCGCAAGCAAGCGGGCTACAACACGGTAGAAGTCACCAACCGAGTGATGGCAGAGCTTGAGAAAATCAAGCGTGATTTCCCTCAACTGTCCATCGTGCCGGTGATCAACACCGGCGAGTACATCCAGCGCGCCATGGACAACATGACCATGTCCTTATATTTCGGCGCGGCGATGGCGTTCTTGGTGTTGTTGTTCTTCTTACGGAATCTTCGGGCATCCCTTTTGGTGGCCACGGCCATGCCCATTTCCGTTTTGTTCGCCTTCGTGCTGATCTACTTTTCAGGATTCACCCTGAACATGATGACCATGGGTGGTCTCGCCCTGGGCATCGGCATGATGGTCGACAACGCCATCGTGGTGCTTGAAAACATTACGAGGAAGCGGGAAGAGGAAAATTTAGATCCCATCAACGCATCCATCGACGGCGCCCAACAAGTAGCCCTGGCTATCACCGGCGGCACCCTCACCACCATGGTGGTGTTCCTGCCGCTAATCTTCGCCGAGGGTATCGCCGGCGAAATGTTCGGACAGCTGGGTTACGTGGTGAGCTTTTCCCTTTCGGCATCGCTGCTGGTCGCCCTCGCGCTGGCACCGATGTTGGCTTCCCGGCTCCTGCAACGCCAAATCAGCTTGGGAGACCGGGTCAGTGCCATTGCTGATCGCATCGGAGCCATGCTGAGCAGGATGGAAGCACGCTATAAACGCTTCCTCGAGCCGTGTTTGCGCCACCCCTGGCGGGTGGTAGGCACGGGTGTCGGCTTGGTTCTTCTCACGACCGCCATGATTCCACTGATGGGCACCGAATTCATGCCGCCTTCCGACGAAAGCGAAGTCCGCGTTGAATTCGAAATGCGTCCCGGCACACGCTTGGATGTGGTCGAAGAAAAGATGCAGCAGTTGATCACGATGATCCGAGACCGCGTACCCGAGTTGAAGCACATGGTCGTCACCATCGGCCCCACACTGATTCGGCCGGAAGCAAAAGCAACCGGGGAAATGATCATCGCGTTGGTTCCGGTGGTAACCCGGGAACGCTCCAGCGACGATGTTGCCGATCAGTTGCGTATCGAATTAGCGGATTTTCCGGGGGGCATCCTCCGCAGTCGCGCCCCGCAGGACATCATGCTGCAGATGATTGGAGGTGGTGAGCCGATTCAGCTTGAGATCCGCGGCTATGATCTCGATACGCTGCACACCATGGCCAATCAAATCGCCGAAGGCCTTAATAATGTTCCGTATATCACGGATATGCGGTTGCCTGAGCAGGAAGGCGTCCCTCAGATTCTATTTCAGGTAGATCGCCAGAAAGCGGCTGACCTGGGCCTGAGCGTGGCGCAGATTGCCCGCACCATGGAAATTGCGGTGGGCGGAAGCATCGCCAGTCGCTACACCGAGGGTGCTGAAGAAGCAAACATCGTCATCAAGCTGAAAGATGCCCAACGCATGTCGGTAGATGACATCCTCGATCTCACGCTGCTAAATCCGATGGGGCAGCAGATCATGCTTCGAAATGTTGTCAGAACGGAAGCCAATCTGGGCCCCGTCAAGATCGAACGCAAAGACCAGCAACGGACCATCACCCTGGGTGCTAACTTTACGGGCGCGGATTTAGGAACCGTGATGACGGAAGTTCGCAGAGTCGTGGCCGACGTCCCGGCACCCGTCGGCTACCAAGTTGTCTATGGCGGACAGTACCAAGAGCAAATCGAAGCGTTCAAAGACCTGATGATGGTTCTCGGTCTGGCGGTGATCCTGGTCTACATGATCATGGCGATGCTGTACGAATCGCTGAGGGATCCGTTGGTGGTGATGTTCTCGGTGCCGCTCGCCATTATCGGGGTGAACATCATCCTGTTATTGACGGATACGACCTATAACATCGTGTCAATTATCGGATGCGTCATTCTCGTCGGCGTCGTGGTGAATAACGCGATCGTGCTTGTGGACCAAACCAATTATCTGCGAAGAGACCGCGGCTTCGGTTTGGACGAGGCACTGCTGGAGGCTGGCCGAACCCGTCTACGCCCTATTCTCATGACGGCCATGACCACCATACTGGGGCTGGTGCCGCTGGCCATCGCTCAGGGCGAGGGCGCTCAGATTCAGCAGAGCATGTCACGGGCGGTGATCGGTGGGCTACTCAGTTCCACGGCGATCACCCTGGTGATCGTTCCCACGGTCTACAAGCTATTTCACCGCAAGGAAGCGTAAGCATGACCGAACAAAATCAGACTTCCGAGCGCGCTTTGTTCAGCGTCACTCCGGCGAGCCGGCTCCTTCTGTGCGCCTTGGCTCTACCCATCGCAGTAGGTTGCAAAACCGCACCGGAGTATCAGCCGCCCGAACCGCAATCGACTCCGGGTCCATCGGCTCTACAGAGAAGCGTCCAGGAACAAGCAACCGAATATACCCGCTTTTCCGGACCGCCGATTATCGAAGATAGCGGTCAAGGCGCGCTCGAAGTTTCTCGGGAACAAGCTGTGATGCTAGCTCTGAAAAACAATCGGTTGCTTGCAATCCAAACTTTGACTCCCATGTTACGGGGTGCTTTCGAGGACATCGAACGTTCGCGCTATGACGTCAATCTGTTCGCCCAAGCATCGTACGGCAAAGACAAAAGCCAGTTCTTCTTCCCGGGCGTCGGCACCATTCCGGAAGGACTCGAATTTGATCCGCGTCCGTCGTTCTTACCCCCCTTCTTATCCCCCAGCGAGCCGGTGACAATCGAAGGCGGCGCCGAGTCTCTTAAAGCCGAACGGGGCGAAGCAGAAGTCGGGCTTAGCAAGCGTTTTGTCACGGGTACCCAGGTCGACGTGTCGGTATCGAGCGAAGTACTCAAAAGCCAGAGCGATACCATCGAAGAGTTAATCCTCGAAGACCTGGATGTGGAAGCCGGCGACCAACAAAGTCGATTTCGCGTGGGATTGACACTGACCCAGGCGCTGTTGCGGGGCGGAAGTCCGACAGCCAATTTGGCACGAATTCGTCAGACCGAGGTGGAGTCGTTGGCCTCGGCTTATCAACTCCGCGGATTCACACAGTCGTTGGTGGCCCAAACCGAATCACTCTATTGGGACTACTTCCTGTTCAAACGACGCATTGAAATTCTCGAAGACTCTGTCGCCGTGTCAGAGAAGCAACTGGGCGAGTTGGAAAAACGGGTACAAGTTGGTCAAATTGCGGAAACCCAACTGCCTGCTGCCAGAGCGGAATTGGCGTTCCGCCGCCAAGCTCTGATCGAAGCCCGCAGCGGACTCGAACGACTCCGCCTGCGCTTTTTACAGATCATGAACCCGGAAAGTCTTGATGGGTGGGATCGTCGTATCGAAATTCTCGATACACCGACCCTTCCGCCCGCCATTGAGGACTCAGTCGAGGATCATATCAAACTGGGCCTTCGCCTAAGGCCCGACCTCAACGAAGCTCGGCTTCAGCTGCAAAGCGGAGAGCTTCAGGTTGTTCAGACGAAGAACGGATTGCTCCCGCTCTTGAACTTATTCATTAACCTCGGCAAAAGCGGCTACGCCGATTCGTTTTCAGACTCCGTCGACAGTTTCTCGGACGGTGACGAAAACTACTACGATATCGGCGCAGGGATTCGTCTCGACTATCCCCTGCGGAATCGACAAGCCCGAGCCATTCACACCCAGGCGGTGACCAGTCGGAACCAACGGGAATTGGCTTTGCAGAATCTCGAGCAAAGCGCGGAACTGGACGTTCGCAGCGCCTACCTGGAAGTCGAACGCGCCAGAGAACAAGTGAACGCCACCGGAATCACCCGACGATTCCAGGAAGAAGCCGTACGTGCCGAACGTGAAAATTTTCGCGTCGGCCGAACCACATCCAGCGTAGTCACCCGCGTGGAACGAGATCTGTTCTCCGCAGAAGTCGATGAAGTTCGCGCGATCGTGGATCTGCGTAAAGCCATGATCGAACTCTATCGCCAAGACGGCAGCTTATTGCAACGGCGGGGCATCACGACACCGGGAACCGACGCGTCCGCAAGTTACGGGCTTCCGGCCGGCGGATAACGGCTGGTCAATCGCGCGAACTTAGAAGCCCGTATGCCGTCAAAAATCACCTAATCACTCATCTGCAGTGTGTAAGGGATTCCGGTTTTGCCCGTAAGAATATGCTGACGAGCTAGATTAAGGCCTTTTTTTTGATTGTTTTTCAAAATGTTAAGAGCCATCAGCCAAGGAAGGCATAATATTGACAACCCCAATAACTTGATCAATCGGCATCGAATGCGAATAATGCCGCAACGCGAGCTACGTAATGTATTCACGGGCCGAGAACCACGATTAGGACATCGAAGTGTGTCCGATCATTTATTTTTGTGAGGAATTAGAGAATGCAAAGAACCGGTGATGTCATGGAAGAGCCGATTCTGAGCCGTCAATCGCTGGCGCGGGTATGGCGCGGCCGGCGACGTTACTTTGACGCAATCAAGACCGTCTACCTGATCGACCGGTCTTATCGCAAAGTCCGCAAAAGAGTTAAGCACCTACAAAGCTGGCGTGATCGCAAGCCTTACTACAAGGCCATTCACCCGGAAAACGCGGAACTGCTCTACAATCTTTGTAAGCGTAATGGCGCCACCTGGGTCAAACTCGCTCAGTTCATGAGCGCGCGTCCCGACATGCTTCCGCGGGAATATATCGCCGCGCTGAGCCGTCTTCAGAATGATGCGCATCCTGTTCCTTTTCACGATCTCACCTCCGTGATGGACGAAGAACTGGGTGCGGACTGGCGTAGCCATTTCGAGTGGGTAGAGGAAACCCCGATTGCGACGGCATCGATTGGGCAGGTGCACAAAGCCAAGCTTAAAGATGGTCGTTTGGTCGCGGTGAAAGTCCAACTGCCTAAGGTTAAACGACTGTTCTATCAAGATTTCAATCTGTTCCGAATGCTGGCGGAAGCGCTAAAGAATCGCATCCCACAGGTTGATATCAAGCAAATGGTGAACGAGCTGCTGCGGATGACCGCAGAGGAACTGGACTTCCGGATCGAAGCCGATAATCTCAAGCAGTTTGCCGCGCTTTCTCACCATCCGCGGGTCCGCATTCCGACGCTGATCGAGGATTTGTCCAAAGAGCGGGTGTTGGTCACCGAGTGGATCGACGGTTCCCGCCTGGTCGACCACCTAAATCGGAGCAACAAGGAAGAGGCGCGCGACCTGTTGTCGGTTGTCCAAGACAGCTACATGCAGCAGATCACGAAATTCGGTGTATACCAGGCCGACCCCCATCCGGGTAACTTCCTCGTTGACGCCGACAAGAACGTATTCATTCTCGACTATGGTGTGATTGGTCACCTCACGCCGAAGGAGACCATGAACTACACCCGCTTGATGCTGCACATGATGGGACAGGGCCAAGCGGACATCGGGAAGCTCATGCTGGAATGCGGGTTCGGCGGACTGGATCCCGAAACGGTCGAGGAAATGTCTCAATATTTCGTTCGTACCAAACGCGGCAAACCTGAAGCCAAGACACGTGCCGGTGAAATCATGCGCGATTTGAAGAAGAAAGGCGTTGACGAGGCTATCGGAGAATTGATGGAGGTGTTCCAAGAACATCGGATCATCGTCCCGGATTCTTTTGTCGGTATGGCCCGCGTGCTGATGACGATTGGTGGACTCATGCAGATCTACCGGGTGCCCTTCAACTGGATGCCGTCGGTATCCAAAGCATCCTGAGTGAGATCATCCGCTATCCGAAACGCCGGGCAAATGCCCGGCGTTTTTATTTTCACTACAATAACCGAATGCGTTACAGCCATTCACTGACAACTCCGGCACAGCACCTCTCTGAGCCACGAGAAAGAAAAGCGGAAGCAGATCAATGACGGAATTTACACCCTGGACCGGCTTGGCCGGCGGACTGCTGATCGGTACGAGCGCTGTCATACTTCTGGCTTTGAACGGGCGAGTCGCCGGTATCAGCGGCATTCTCGCCGGGCTGCTGCCGCCGCGGCGGGACCAGCAACGTACCTGGCGATGGATGTTTCTGGTCGGATTGATACTGGGCGCAGGCCTATATCAGCTGGTACAGGGAAATATCCCGGCGTTTAGGACCGATTTTCCTTTGAGCTATCTCATAGCCGGAGGGCTGCTGGTCGGTCTGGGTACCCGTCTGAGCGGCGGCTGCACCAGTGGACATGGCGTGTGTGGCCTGGGTCGACTCTCCGGCCGCTCGCTGGTGGCGACCCTATCATTCATGGCATCCGGCATGATCACGGTCTACTTGACCCGTCACTGGTTCGGAGCTTGAAACCATGCGGAATCTGGCCGGCCTGGTAGCGGGCATCATTTTCGGGTTCGGATTAGCAACATCGGATATGCTCAATCCGGTCAAAGTGCAAAACTTTTTGGATATCGCCGGAACGTGGGACCCAAGCCTGGCCTTCGTCATGGGGGGCGCCGTGGTGGTGACGCTGATCGGCTTTCGCATCATCCTGCGACGGCCTAAACCGAGGTACGACTCGCGGTTCTATCTACCCACCCGCCAAGACCTCTCGGTCGATTTGTTGGGTGGCTCAGCCTTATTTGGAATCGGCTGGGGATTAACCGGTTATTGTCCCGGCCCCGCCATCGCCGTGGTGTTCATCATGCCGGGAGAATCGCTCGTATTCGTGGGTTCGATGGTGCTCGGTTCTTACCTCGCCGGATTGTGGCAGCAGAAATCTCGCCAAGACGATTTCTCGACCACAGAGGTATGCGGCTAGGCTATTTTCCACCGCACACCCTTATTCGGAACATCGCTCAACGTAAACTCGCGGCGTACAGGGCGATCAGAATGATCGCCATCACTCCCAGTATTTGACTGGGCCATTTCAGCCAATGGCTGCGTCGGATCGACCAACTGCCCAGGGCATAGACCCCGGTACCCAGTATGAATACCCCGGTTGCCTGCAGGACCAAAGGCAGCTCGTCCGCCAAGCGTGGCGTGGTGCCCATGTAGTAAAGATACATCATGGCAACCACGGCCAGAACCACTGCCATGGTCGCACACAGCGCGGCCAACGCCAGATTAAAAACAAATAGATACTTACTCATTCGATAGATCAGTACGGGATCTCGGTTGAGCAACGCAGCATATAAACCCGTCCCGACGGGACAAATCCCCTAAAGGGTTACTCACTATCCCATCGCCAGTCTTTGAAACCCTGCCGCAATGCCAGTTTATTGAACTTGCCTGTCGAGGTGCGTGGAATCTCTGATTCAAACACATAGCCCTCGGGGCACATCCATTTTGGGAGCTTCGACTGCAAGAACTCAGACAATTGCTTACGGGTGAGTTCCGATTGCGCTTTTCTGACAACCACGGCCAAGGGCCTTTCGCCCCACTTGGGATGGGCTACGGCGATGACAGCCGCTTCGGCAACTTCCGGATGCCCCATGATCGCGTTCTCGAGCTCCACTGAACTGATCCACTCCCCACCCGACTTGATCAGGTCCTTTGTGCGATCCGTAATTTTGATATACCCGTCGGGATCCACCACGGCTACATCACCGGTTCGAAGCCAACCGTCCGCGGCGAACTTATCTGATGCCGCATCCTTGTCCAATCGATAGTAGGCGCCCGTAATCCAAGGCCCTCGGACTTGAATCTCACCCACCGCCTTACCATCCCAAGCTTGCGCTTGGTCCCGCTCGTCCGTGATCCTAAGATCAACAAAGGGGCATGGCAGACCCTGCATGGCTCGATAGGCATATCGTTCGTCATCCGACTGGCTGGCTTGAGCCGGCTTAAGCCGCGAGATCGCGGCTAGTGGTGATGTCTCGGTCATCCCCCAACCCTGAATGACGTTGAGTCCGAAGCGGTCGAACCTGCGAATCATGGATTCGGGAACCGCGGAACCGCCAACGACCATGCGCATGTTGGCGAGCTTCCATCGATCGGGGTTGGCATCGAGCGCTTGCAAAATCCCCATCCAGATCGTTGGCACACCGGCGGTTAAAGTCACTTTTTCGGATTCGTACAAATTCAGAAGACTTTCCGCATCCAAGTGAGGTCCCGGGAAGACCAGTTGACTCCCCACCATGGTGCAAGAGTACGGAAAACCCCAGGCATTGGCGTGAAACATCGGCACCACGGGCACCGCCACATCATTAAAGGAGATTCCCACCGAATCGGGCAAAGCCGAAGCCAAACTGTGGAGTACCGTAGAGCGGTGGGAATAGACCACCCCCTTGGGGCGCCCGGTGGTCCCGGAGGTGTAACACATGCCACAGGGGTCATTCTCGTCTTTCTCAGGATAAACAAAATCACCGCGCGCTTGAGCAAGGATCCCCTCATAGTCTTCGAACGGCTCGGGTACGGGCTTGCCCGTTAACGGCACAACCCAAATGTGCTTAAAGTGGACTTTGTCCTCGATTCGCGCCAACAAGGGCAGCAGAACGTCATCGACAATCAGGATCTGATCTTCGGCGTGATCCACGATGTAAGCCAAATCATCCGGCGCCAAACGCAAATTCAAGGTGTGTAGCACCGCACCCGCCGCCGGAACACCGAAATAGGCCTCCAAATGCGCGTAGTGGTTCCACATCAAGGTGGCGACCCGATCCCCCGGCCGGATTCCCGAGCGAATCAGCATCTCCGCCAGCGCCTTGGCCCGCTGATGAAAATCACCGTACGTATGTCGGTGCAGGCGCTTGTCCGGCATATTCGAAACGATCTGGACGTCGGAGAAAAACGTCCCCGCCCGCTCAAGGATATGATCCAGTGTAAGCGGATAGTTCATCATGGTCGATTGCATATCGTTTCCTACTGCCCTCCGCCATTGGGGGGGCGGCAAATAAAGCCAAACCGTCATTTTTCGACTGACCGGGAAACCCGCTGACGCCCCAACCCGTGATCTGCACCTGCCGGCAAGAAACCGCTGGCCAAGCCCGGCGTCAGGACAGGCTCAGAACGATTTTCCCAAAATGCCGACCGGATTCCATGCGCTCGTGAGCAGCGGTCGCATCGGACCAATCGTAGACATCATCCAAAACCGGCCAAATAATCTTGGTATCAAACAATGGCAGTATGTGTCGCTCGAATCGTCGCACCAGATCGATTCTTCGCTCCAAGGGTAGACTGCGCATCGTCATTCCCTGAACGCTTAAACGTCGCATAAGCGCGGTCGCCAGATCAAACCGGCCGTCGGTGCCGGCCAGCATACCGACCAGGACCAAACGGCCCTCGTCACGCAAACAGTGCAAGTTGTCTTGTAAATGGCCGCCACCGAGGAGATCTAACACCACCTCCACGCCGAAGGCCGCGGATGCACGCACCCGCTTGACCAAAGAGCCCTCGCCGTCGACACATCCGTAACTAAGGCCCAGTTTTTCGAGACGCGCAAGGCGCGACGAGGACCGACTGGTCCCAATGACCACCGCCCCGGACCAATGTGCCAGCTGACAGGCGGCAATACCAACCGAAGATGTCGCAGCGCGGATCAAACACGAATCGCCGGCCGTTAGCCCACCGAGATCAAACAAAGCTCGGTAGGCGGTGAGAAAAGCCTCCGGTATCGCCGCGGCTTCTGAGTACGAAGCAGAATCCGGTATGGCCAGCGTCTCCCGCTCGTTGACGACCAGGTACTGCGCATAGGCGCCGCCCGCCACCAGCCCCATGACCCGATCACCCGGCCGCCGCAACGAGGTATGTGCGCCCGCCTTCTCCACGATCCCGGCATACTCCAAGCCTGGCAACATGGGATCGAAACCGGCCGGCGGCGGATACAAACCCCGACGTTGTAATAGATCGGCCCGATTGACGCCCGCCGCGTGAACCCGAATCAGCAGGTCGTTCGGGCCCATTGCCGGTGGCGGGATGTCCGCTTCGGCAAACGCCTCGGGTCCGCCGAAACGAGTGATCCGGATAACGCGCATCAGACAATCGGGTAGCGGGTCTAGAATGCTGCTAACAATTCGAATGCCACGATCAGTTGAGCGGCAAATCCGGCAAAAAAAGCCAGCGTACGGGCGATCGGGACACCCAGGGTATAGACGAGGTAATGAACCAGGCGAGCCCAAAAATACAAACAGCCAGCGAATGCCGTCATGGCGGTAGACACACCCGCCGCCTGGGCACATAGCACCAGGACACCAAAGACCACCAGATTCTCGACGGCGTTGGCATGAGCCTTCATGGCTCGCTGCGCCCAATCGGATTCCGGTAAATCACCCTGCCGCGGGTTGCTCATCGCGCCAAACAGCCCACGAATGGAAATCCGATTCAAAACGTAGGGCAAGAAAAAAAGCGCCGTCATCGTCGCAGTCAAAGCAAGCCAATACAACTCGGCCGACATAAACTCCTCCTAAGTCCCAGATGACCTTTAGTATAAATCACGTACCTCGACGGTTTAGCAACACCGCGTAGCGGCCAAGAACATACCCTTCCCACCACCGTCAAAGCAACTGCTTCAAGGTCGTTCCGTACCGTCACCCACAAAGTATCCACCAGCACCGAGTGGCTTCGGATTTTCCCGCGACAATCGCGGTTAAAGCAACGATAAACCCGTCCCATCCGCCCATAAAAAAGGCCACTGGCTGACACCAGCGGCCTTTTCCAAACCGGTCCGTCCGTCCGACTAGACCAATCGATTTCTACTAAACGAGGTTTTCCAGTTCGGGCAGAATCTGGAACAAATCGCCGACCAGACCCAAATCAGCCACCTCGAAAATCGGGGCTTCTTCGTCTTTGTTAATGGCGACGATCGTACCGGCGTCCTTGATCCCAGCCAGATGCTGAATCGCACCGGAGATCCCGACGGCAAAGTACAACTCAGGCGCAATGATTTTACCGGTCTGGCCAACTTGCAGATCATTGGGAACGAAACCAGAGTCCACAGCCGCTCGCGAAGCGCCCACCCCAGCGCCGATCTTGTCGGCAAAGCTGTAAATCACCTTGAAGTTTTCCTCACTGCCGACACCGCGGCCACCGGAAACGACTTTCGGCGCCACTTGCAGGTCGGGGCGATCACTCTTACTCGTCTCCTGCGAGACGAAACGGGTGTGGGTCGGCAGCTCCACATTCAAATCAGCCGACTCTACCGCAGCGGAATTCCCGTTTTCTACGGCCTTGAACGACGCGCAGCGCACGGTTGCACACAGCGTCTGGCCTGCGGGCGCCTCCACCGTCACGATCGCGTTACCGGCGTAAGTCGGACGCTGGAAGGTGTACTCGGCTTCGACCTTCATGATATCGGTCACTTGAGTCACGCCGATGGTCGCCGCCACACGTGGCATGACATCCTTACCGAAGGTGCTGCTGGTCGCCAGCACGTGGCTGTAACCACCCTGCTCAACCAACGCCAGCACCTGGGGAGCCACGACGGCTGCCAGCGGATGCTCATTAGCCGCATTGGCAACGGTGATTACTTTGCTCACGCCCTGAAGGCCTGCGGCTTCACCCGCAACCGCGCCCATATCACCCGCGCCGAACAGCGCGACATCCACCGTCTCGGCGTTAAATTGGCTGGCACACGCGACCACCTTGGCCACATTCGCGCTCAAAACGCCGTTGGCGAATTCTCCGATTACCAGTACCTTGCTCATCAGAGTAGCCCCCTGTCTTTCAATTCCTTGACCAGATCTTCTGCACTGGCGACCTTATGTCCGCCCTGACGCGGCGCCGGCGGTTCCGTCTTCAATACCTTCAGCGCAGGTGCCGACTCGACACCCAAATCGCCCATGCCGGTAGTTTCCAGGGGCTTTTTCTTGGCTTTCATGATATCGGGCAGTTTGACGTACCGCGGCTCATTCAAGCGCAGATCTGCACTAATAACGGCGGGAAGATCGACTTCGATGGTTTCCAGCCCGGCATCGACTTCGCGCGTGACCCGGGCGGTGCCGCCGTCCACTTTGATCTCCGAGGCGTAAGCAGCATGAGGACGGTTCATCAGCGCGCCAATCATCTGCGCCGTTTGGCCCGCGTCATTATCAATGGCCTGTTTCCCGACCAGAATCAGCTCGGCGCCTTCCTTCTCTGCCAACTTAGCGAATACGCGCGCGACGGTCAGCGGCTCCACCGTGTCGTCCGCTTCGACCAGAACGGCCCGATCAGCGCCCATCGCCAACGCGGTACGCAATTGTTCCTGCGCGGCGGACGGCCCGATGGAAACAGCAATGACTTCGGTTGCTGTTCCGGCCTCTTTCAGCCGCAGTGCTTCTTCGACGGCGATCTCGTCGAAGGGGTTCACACTCATCTTGACCCCGTCCAGCGCGACCCCTGAACCGTCCGGCTTGACCTGTACGCGCACGTTGTAATCAACGACACGCTTGACACCGACCAATATCTTCATGACTTTAAGCTCCAAGTCCCTTCAACGATGAAGTCTGTGGGGCGTGTCGAATCACCCCGCCCGGGCGGCTTCGTTTTGCCCCGTCAGCCTCCGCGCAGCGTTAGATCACGCCGCGGACTCCCTACTGTAAAACCTGCCATCGATCTCACCACGCGGCCGCGTAACGGCCACATGATTCGAAACGGTCATTAGAACGCTCCGAAAGCGTGTTACGAGGCCCGAGCGACAGGCGATCCAACGCGCTTCCGCGTGGAAGCGGATGCGCACAAAGACGCGCAATTTAACACAAAATGGGCGCTTTTTCCCAGTCCTGAGATCACGGCAATAGTCAGGGTGAAAACATGGCTCTCTCGACCTTAGCCAACACCGCCTTTCCTTGCGAAACTGATGCTCGCCACCCATCCGCCAACGGCAGCAAATGCCGAACGAAAAACTCCGCCGTAAGACACTTGCCTTGGTGGTAAACAGAATCGGCCGCCGGTCCCGACTCCACGGCACGCCCCCAATACCAAGCGAGACCGACAAAAGCCAACCAGCGAAGATAATCCGAGGCAACCGCCGCCCCCCAATCCGGGTCGGCTTCCGTTCGCCTTTGCAGCTCGGCGGTGGCGCGTTGCAAGGGCGGCAGATGTATTTTCAAAGCCTCGACGATGAGTGCCGACTCAGGTGGATGAGAACCGGCGAGCCACGACTCGATGCGGGCAAACAAACGACTCGGTAGCCGTCCCTGTTTGATTCGCAGTTTGCGCCCCACCAAGTCCAGCGCCTGGATTCCGTTGGTTCCCTCGTACAGACAAGTGATTTTGGCGTCGCGCAGATACTGCTCCATACCGTGGTCGCGTATATAGCCATGGCCACCGTAAACCTGAATGCCAAGCGACGTCACGTCCATCGCCGCGTCGGTAAAAAAAGCTTTGCAAACCGGCGTCATGAGGTCGACAAAATCGGCGGCCGATTCCCGCTCCGCCTCGGATTCCCCCGCCGCGGCAATATCCGCCTGCATGGCGACATCGTAAGACATCAGTCGAATTCCTTCGGTGAAAGCCTTCATTGTCATCAGCATGCGGCGCACATCGGGATGATCGATGATCGGTACCGTCTCCTGGGTGCGATCGCCTTTATGACGACGACCTTGATGGCGCTCCAGGGCATACGCGACCGCGTTTTGGGTCGCCGCCTCAGCCAGCCCCAACCCTTGCTGCCCGACGGCCAACCGGGCCCGATTCATCATGGTGAACATGAGTTTAAGCCCCTGGTTGGGCTCGCCCACCAGCCAACCCTCCGCACCGTCGAACCCCATCACACAGGTCGACGCGCCATGAATACCCATTTTTTCTTCCAAACCCTCGCAGTACACCGCATTTCGATCGCCAAGGCGCCTATCGGCTCCCGAAAGAAACTTCGGCACCAAAAACAGGCTGATCCCACCCACACCCGGCGGGCTATCGGGCAATCGCGCGAGCACCAAGTGGATAATATTCTCCGCGAGATCGTGTTCTCCTCCGGTAATAAAAATCTTTCTCCCATGGAGCCGATAACGGCCTCCGTCTGCAACCGCGCGAGTTCGAATTCTCGCCAAATCACTCCCGGCTTCAGGTTCCGTGAGGCACATTGTCCCGGTCCACGCGCCCGAGACCAACCGGTCGAGATAGACTGCCTGCAGCTCCGAACTGCCGTGGTTTTGCAATACGTCGCACGCACTGTCGGTCAGCATGGGATAGAGCGCGAAGGCTGCACAGGCACCGCTCAACATCTCCATCACCGCTTGCGACAACACGAACGGCAGGCCCTGGCCGCCGTGATCGACGCCATGAGACAAACCGGGCCAGCCCCCTTCCACAAAACGCGCGTAGGCCGAGGGGTACCCCGCCGGTGTCGCGACCTCACCATCCCGAAATTGGCAACCTTGCTTGTCGCCTGTGGCATTGATGGGCGCGATTTCTTCCTCAATCAACCGAGCCGCCTCAGCCAGAACGGTGGTCACCGTATCCGGGGTCAGATCTTGAAAAGCCGATAATGAACCGAGGCTCGACACCTGCAAAACATCGTTCAGCGCGAAATTCAGCTCGCGAAGAGGCACTTGATAATTGGCCATATTTATCTCCACAGCACGCGTCGTTTGGAGTACGACTTGTTACCCGTTCGCGTGGTTACCCCCCAAAAAAAAGGGTCCAGAGACAGCGTACCGTCCCTGGACCCTTGATGCTGCATGTCACCAAAAGCGCGTGCAGCTTGCTCTGCCGAAGCGGGTGAACTACACCACTTCGAACAGACCGGCGGCGCCCATGCCACCGGCAATACACATGGTCACGACCACGAACTTGGCGTTGCGGCGCTTACCTTCCAACAACGCCGCACCCACCATACGCGCACCGGACATGCCGTAAGGATGACCGATAGCGATTGCACCACCGTTCACATTGCATTTCTCGAGCGGAATGCCCAACTCGTTGATGCAGTAAACAGACTGGACGGCAAAAGCTTCGTTCAGCTCCCACAAGTCGATGTCGTCCATGCTCAGACCATTGCGCTCGAGCAGACGGGGTACGGCGTAAATGGGCCCGATACCCATAATGTCCGGCTCGCAGCCGGCGGTGGCGAAGCCGCGAAAAATGCCGAGCGGCTCGACATTTTTCTTTTCGGCGTAGTCGCTGTTCATGATGACCACCGCGGCGGCACCGTCAGACAACTGACTGGCGTTACCGGCGGTCACCGTGCCTTTGGGTCCAGAAACGGGATTCAAAGACTGCAGCTTTTCCAGCGTGGTTTCGGGACGATTGCCCTCGTCACGCTCAAGGGTAACTTCCCGCTTCTCGGTCTTACCGGTTTCTTTGTCGGTGACCAGCATGGTGGTGGTCAAGGGGACAATCTCTTCGCCCAAACGGCCCGAGCTTTGTGCTTCGGCCGTTCGTTGCTGGCTGACAAGCGCGAACTCATCCGACTGCTCGCGGGTGACGCCAAAGCGCTTGGCGATGTTCTCAGCCGTAGGGATCATCGGCATCATGATACCGGGCTTCATCTTCATCACGCCCGGCTCCATGGCGTGTTTCATATTGAGGTTGTTCTGCACCAAGCTGATGGACTCGACGCCCGCACCGATGGCGACCGGAACTTTGTCGACAATGCAACGCTGGGCGGCATGAGCAACGGCGGAAAGACCGGATCCGCAGAAGCGAGCCAAAGTGGCACCGGTGGATTCAACCGGCAGGCCGCCGCGGATGGCCGCCATGCGACCGATGTTGTTACCGGTAGCACCTTCCGGCAGGCCGCAGCCCATGATGACTTCTTCAACTTCGGCCGGATCGATGCCGGCACGCTTCACGGCGTGCTCGATCACGTGCCCACCCATCACGGCGCCGTGGGTGTTGTTCAAAGAGCCCTTGAAGGCTTTGCCGATACCCGTGCGGGCGGTGGATACAATTACTGCGTCTGCCATTAACTTAAACTCCTGTAATGGATTATCCCGTCATTGGATAACTATAGGTCGCCCCTTAGCGCCTGTTGCGGCCCAGCGTCGAGTCACGCCTTGGAGCATCCAACTTGGAACCTGGCGAACTGGACGAGGTGGATCGGCTTGCGTTGCCATGAAAACCACATCGCGAACCGGCGTCGTAACCCCGCTGGGAGGAGATGCCGGAAACGGGAACACTGACCATGGGAACCGACATTGGGCCCGGCCGCGTCCCGCGACCCGTAACGGTACACTGACCCGCCAGGGATATCTAGAGGCTCGTACTATTCCGCCGGAAAACCCATTGCGCGAATCCAAAGCCATCACACCTTCTTTCCCGCATCCTTCCAATATTCATCCCGAAGCAAGCGCTTATAGAGCTTGCCGGTGGGCAAACGCGGCAAAGCGGGATTGAAATCTACGGTACGCGGAATCTTGTAGCTGGCCAGGTGACGGGAGGCAAACTCGAGGATTTCCTCCGCCAGTTCCGGCCCCGACGACACACCCGGAAGCGGTTCGATCACCGCTTTGACGGACTCCCCCCAATCCTCATCGGGCACTCCGAATACCGCCACGTCCGCGACTTTCGGATGCTGGTGCAGCACGGCCTCGATCTCCGCCGGGTAGATGTTCACCCCGCCGGATATGATCATGTCGGTCTTGCGATCGGAGATGTACAACCACCCGTCCTGGTCCAGATACCCCATGTCGCCGACGGTGAACATCCCCCCCTGGCGCGCCTTTTCAGTCTTATCCTTGTCCTTGTAGTATTCAAATTCACCCATCGGCGATCCCATATAGATGGTGCCCACTTCGCCGGGTCCTAGCTCGCCGCCATCGTCATCCAGAATCTTGAGTGTGGCGCCGGGAAAGGCACGACCCACGGTACCCGGATGCTCCAGCCATTCTTTGGGCTTGACGTAGGCACCACCGCCTTCGGTGGCCGCGTAGTATTCATAGATCACCGGCCCCCACCATTCCATCATTTTTCGCTTGGTATCCACCGGGCAGGGCGCCGCCGCATGAATCACACTGCGCAGACTCGATACGTCGTAGCGCGCGCGCACCTCTTCGGGCAGCTTAAGCAAGCGATGGAACATGGTGGGAACCATGTGCGTTGCGGTCACCCGATACTTTTCGATCCGCTCCAGACAACCCTCCGGCGTCCATTTGTCCATCAGCACCAAACTTTGCCCTTGATGCATGGCGCCGGTACTGAAGGCGCCAGGCGCCGCGTGATAAAGCGGCCCTTGCGCCAGATGGACCCCTTCCCCGGGCTTAATATCAAACATCGCACTGAGCATACTGCCCATCATGGCGGCGGCTTCGGGGGGACCCCCCGTGAGTGCGCGGCGCACCCCTTTGGGCCGACCGGTGGTGCCCGAGGTATACAGCATCAACTGTCCTGCTTCGCGGTCGGGAGGGGCGGTTTCGGGCTGTCCCTCATGCAGCGAGGCATATGGACGAAACCCGCTGATCTCGCCAACGCTGAAACGTCGGTCCACCGGGAATTTGAGCGCTTCGGCAGCGGTCCGCGCCGCCTCGGCGTAACGTGCATTGGCGACAAAGGCTTTGGCTTCGGAGTTCTCTAAGATATATGCAATTTCTGGCCCGGTGAGATGGTAATTGATGGCGGTCATATACAGCCCGATTTGCTGTGTCGCCATAAAAACCTCGATCCACGCCGATTCGTTGGGCAACAGCACGGCAACGAGATCACCCCGCTTGAGCCCTAACGAACGCAGGCCATGGGAAAGCTGGTTGACCCGTCGCCCCAATGCGCCAAAGCTCATCTCTTCGCCATCATCCGTGACCAACGCCAAACGATCCGGGTCCTGTGCGGCCCATGCCCAAAATCCGTAGGTCGCCATAACGACTTGTCTCCTCTTGGTTAACGCGTATGTTGTGGCATCTTCTCTGGATGCCTGCCTCACTCGAGTGCCTTATCAAACCAATGTGTTAGCTTCTTAGGCTCCCTGCGAGGCCACTGATTGCATTCGCCGCTGTTGAATTTTCATAAGCTGCAGCAACGTCTCCAAAACCGGAACCGGCACTCCCAATCGATGCGCGGCACTAACTGCTCGGCCCAGCACCGCATCCACCTCCATCGGACGACCGTGCTCGAAATCCAGCGCCATACTGGTCTTGTAGGGCGGCATAGCCCGGGTACGCTCGATGTTCAGATCCACCACCTCATCTGGTAAGGGGTGACCCTCGGCAGCGGCTATGAAGGTGACTTCCCTCATCGCCGAGCGGATCAATCGCTCGCCGCCCTCCGCACTCAATATCGTGGCGGTATCAACACCACCCGCCAAAACCGAGACCGGGTTAAACGACGCATTCCAAACGCATTTACCCCAACGCGCGGTTTCGACATCATCCGTGATGTCGCAGGCAATACCGCTTTGTCGGAATGCTTCGGCCAAGCGTTCGAGCGCGCCGACACCCGGGGCATCGCCATACAAGCCCAGCACCAAATCACCATAAGCGCGATGGACGATCCCGGCGGGCGCGGCCCGGCTCACGGCAACGAACGCCAACCCGCTGATCAGCGGGTTGTTGGGAAACCGGGCGGCGATGTCCGATTCGATGTGAATACCGTTTTCGATTAACACGAGGGTGGTCTCGGGCCCCACCGCCGGCTGGATCAACGCCGCCCGGTCAAGTCCATCGATCACTTTTACGCACAGCAGCAGGTAGTCAGGGAATCCACGATAATCCGCGGGACTGCTGAGTACCTCGCTGGGGCGAAAGGACAAATGCCCCAAGGGACTTTGAATATCAAACCCGCCTTGCTGCACTTGGGCGTAGTTTCCGCGGCAGACCACGGCGACATCGTGTCCCTGGCGGGCCAACAACCCCCCATAGAAGCCACCGATAGCGCCACCACCGACCACTAAAATACGAAGTGGTTCGTTACTCATTACCCTCTCCGCGCCCGTCGTCACCGCGTACTCAACCCGTCGTCACGCTGATCCCGATCGGCCAGACCCTAGGCAACCACTGCATCACAAACAGCGTAACGAGCACCAACGCTATCAGATTCAGGACGATGCCGGTACGCGCCATTTCACGGATCGACAGACGGTGACTGCCAAAGACCACCGCATTCGGTGGCGTGGCCACCGGTAGCATAAAGGCATAAGACGACGTCACTGCCACCACCACCATAAACGACAGCACAGGCAAGCCGGCGGCCGCAGCGAACGCCCCCAGAACCGGGATTAGAAGGGTTGCGGTCGCCGTGTTGGACGTCAGCTCCGTTAACATCAAAACCAACGCCGCGGTGGACGCCAAAATGAGGACGGTGGGCATGGCCTCGAGCAAGGTCAAACGCTGACCCAACCATTCACTGAGGCCGGTGCTTTGAAACGCGCCTGCCAGCGCGAACCCCCCACCGAATAGGATCAGAACGTCCCAAGGCACGGATTTGGCCGATTCCCAATCCAGTAAGCGCTGCCCCGGCCGACCCGACGGGCTGATAAACAGCAACAAGGCACCACAGAGACCCACGCCTGCATCGTCGATCCGGCCAAACCATTCGGCGGGAAGAAAATCCCGAATAATCCAAAGGCCAGCCACGGCAGAGAACACCATTAAGACCCGCCGCTCGGGAACAGACAGGGGTCCCAGGCGGGCGAGTTCGTCTGCAATCAGTTGGCCGCTGCCCTGCCCGCCCCCTTGGTCCTCGAATGACGAGTCCATGCGCCGGGTGAGGTACCATCCCGCACTGCACAGCATGACAGCAGACAAAGGAACGCCGAAGGCCATCCATTGCGCAAATCCGATCGAGTAGCCATAAAGCTCGTAGGCGAGACCGGCGAGAATGGCATTGGGCGGTGTGCCAATGAGCGTCGCCACGCCGCCGATGGAAGCGCCATAAGCGATGGCCAACAGAAGCCGCGATGCGAATCTTTTATCGCCGACCTCGCTGATGGCCAAGGCTATGGGCAGCATCATCAGTGCGGTTGCAGTATTGCTGATCCACATGGACAAAAAAGCGGTGGACAACATGAACCCCAGCAACAAACGTCGCGGCTGGTAGCCGATGCGACGAATGGTCTCCAAGGCGATGCGGCGATGCAACTGCCACCGTTGCATGGCGATGGCAATGAGAAACCCACCGAGAAAAAGAAAAATCAGGGGATTGGCGTAGGCATTGGCGACCTCGGCGGGCGACGAGACAGACAGCCAAGGCAGAAGAACGATGGGCAATAGCGCGGTTGCGGCCAGCGGAATCGCTTCGCTCACCCACCAAACCGCCATCAAAACCGCCAGCGCTGCCACCGGAACGGCATTTTCGGGCATGCCCAAGTGCTCGCCGGTCCAGAACAAAACAGCAAATGCGGTCAGACCGGTCACAATTCCGATGACGCCCAAGTGTGCTGACTCCTTAGGCAATTGCCGCCTCCTAAGCAATGCGTCTGGCGCTGGTCAGCCCTTGTCGACTCCGTTGATCACCGGACGGCCGATCCCGTAGTAGCTAAAACCCAGCTCCCGCAGGGCCACGGGGTCATACAAATTGCGGCCGTCGAATATCACGGGCTGTTTCAAACGGGCGGCAATTTCACCCAGGTCCGGACTACGAAACAAATTCCACTCGGTCACCACCACCAAGGCATCGGCGCCGTTCAGGACATCCCAATGGTTCTCGCATAGTGTGAGATGGGGATGATCAGGATAAAGTCGCAGGGTCTCGTCCATGCTGGCGGGGTCGTAAGCCTGAACTCGGGCTCCCGCAGCCCACAGCGCCTCCATCAACACACGGCTGGGCGCTTCTCGCATGTCGTCGGTGCCCGGCTTGAACGCCAAACCCCACAGGGCGAAAGTCCGACCGGAAAGATCGCCTTCGAAGTGAGCCAATATCCTCTGAAAGAGGCGGCGCTTTTGATCCCCGTTCACGGCCTCGACGGCGCGCAGAATCCGCGCCTCATAGTCCACACCCCGTGCGGTGTGAATCAACGCGCTGACATCCTTGGGAAAACACGATCCCCCATAACCCACGCCCGGATAGATAAAGTGGAATCCGATTCTGGGATCGGACCCCAAACCGATACGCACGTGTTCAATGTCAGCACCCACCCGTTCGGCGATGTTGGCGAATTCATTCATCACGCTGATTTTGGTAGCTAACATGGCATTGGCCGCGTACTTGGTCAATTCGGCCGAGACCGCGTCCATCACCAGCATGCGGTCGTTCTTTCGATTGAAAGGCGCATAGAGCCGGTGCATGTCAGCAACCGCCCGCTCGTCCTCACTGCCGACGATGATGCGATCGGGCTTCATAAAATCCTGAACCGCGTCGCCCTCTTTGAGAAATTCCGGATTGGAAACCACGGCGAAGTCGATCTGTTGCCCACGGCTAGCCAGCACCTCCGAAATGGTGTCAGTCACACGCCGAGCCGTGCCCACCGGTACAGTGGATTTATTCACCACCACCCGATAGTCCACCATGTGCTGAGCAATGGTCTTGGCCACTGCAAGCACGTGCCGCAAGTCGGCCGACCCATCTTCGTCGGGCGGGGTTCCCACCGCGATGAACTGGAACAAACCGTGGGCGACACCCGCCGCCGCATCGGTCGTAAAAATGAGGTTGCCGGCCGCGATACCCTGGGCGATGAGTTCGTCGAGGCCGCTTTCGCGGATGGGTACGTCGCCTTGGCGCAGTCGCTCCACTTTCGTCTCGTCGATGTCCACACACATCACCTGATTGCCCATCTGGGCAAAACAGGCTGCCGTCACCAGCCCCACGTAGCCGCTGCCAAAAACTGTTACCTTCATGAAATTACACGTACCCTTCTCGCGAACGATGGTGGACGGCTCAAAACTGCCAAGGCACTGCGCAAATGTACGCTGCCGCCGGGGACGGATTGTATCAGTCGGCGGCCTTCGTGCGCGACGCACCTGACGCCGCCACGACCGACCCAAAATAACTATTCAAGCCGGGCATACACATCACCGGAGATACTGTCGGGCGAGATTTGCTGTAACTGCTCGATCATCGCTCGCTCCCCCAGCCACTCGGGCTCGAACCATTGCATTTGTTCGCCCAAAGACCGATTGAACCGGTAATTGCCTAAAGATGCCAAGTATGTCAGACAGGCGATAGCCAAATCCGGCCGGGCCGGAAGATACTCGAACGACAATGCCCTCAAGGGCCGGCTTAGCCCCTGAAGCACCTCATACTCGAAACCCTCCACATCGATTTTGCAAAATGCCGGCTCACCGAATCGCGCAATCAGGTGATCGAGCGTCAACATATCCACTTCCACCTGCCGATCCCATGACACCCTCCGAAACGACCGAACCGATGACAGACTCTCAATCCACCGATCAGACATTGTGGTGACGGTCGGTGTGCGGCGGCTGATGTGAAGTGTGGCGTTTCCTGCTTCGGTTCCCAGGGCGGCAGGAACAATCTCCACTTGGTCAGATCGTCCATACATGTGCTCAAGCCAAGCCAAACACTGCGGTTGAGGCTCGACGGCAACCACCCGAGCGCCCAACGCGATCCAGGCACGCACCCGCCCGCCGACATGCGCGCCCACATCGAAGCACAGATCACCCGGACGGATGAATTGACCATAGAATTGCACGGCGCGCCGGTGGCGACCCGGGTAGGCGTGATACATCCAGAGCGAACGTAGCAGGCCGTAAGCTTGAGAAAAATCCACTTTCACGCACCGTTCTGCTGTTCTTTACCCGTCGACAATGGCTTGATACCGTGGGCGCCTGCCGGCATGCTTCGCATGCGATCTATATCTTGTACTGACCGCAAGTAGAACCCGAGTATGAACGATTTCGCGGTATCCGAGCCCACTGTTTCAGTCGCCGTCGGTGACACCCAAATCACGCTACTGGGAACCGCCCACGTCTCCCAATCCAGCGTCGACGCGGTCAAGCACTTGATCGAGTCCAATCACTTCGATGCCGTTGCGATTGAACTGTGTCCGAGCCGCCATTATGCCCTGACCCGTCCCGATTCCATCGCGCAAATGGATTTGATCCAGGTGATTCGGGAAGGCAAAGCCGGGCTAGTGGCCGCCAGCCTGGCCCTTGGCGCCTATCAACAACGTCTTGCCGACCAACTCGGTGTCGACCCGGGCGGCGAAATGCGGGCCGCCGCCAATGCCGCCGAAGCCGCGCAGTTGCCACTGCTGCTCATCGACCGTGATGTCGGCGTGACGATGCGCCGAATCTACTTCAGCGTTCCTTGGTGGCAACGCCATGTCTTAGTGGCCGGGTTGCTGGCCAGCCTGCTGTCCCGAGAGCAGATCCGGGAAGAAGACATCGAGCAGCTCAAACAAGGCGATATGTTGCACCAAGCCTTCGCTGAGTTCGCCGAACAATCCGAGCATCTCTACCGCGCGCTGATTGAAGAACGCGATCATTACATGGCCGCTCGTCTGCGCGAAGAAATCGATCGACACCCCCACGGACACATTTTGGTGGTGATCGGAGCCGGACACATGGATGGTCTGGTCAAACAACTTCGCGCCGCCCCGTCGCAGACGCCTTCCGAGGAAATTGCCGAACTCTCGGCTACTCCGCCATCGCGCCGATGGCCAAAAGCGATTCCCTGGATCATCGTTGGGATTATTTTTACCGGTTTTGCCATCGGTTTTGCCCGCAGCCCGGACCTGGGCTGGCAATTGGTCGGGGACTGGGTGCTCATCAACGGAACCCTGGCCGCACTGGGCGCGCTGGTGGCGCTGGCCCATCCTTTGACCATCATCGGCTCCTTTTTGGCGGCACCGATCACGTCCTTGAATCCGACCATAGGCGCTGGCTTCGTCGCCGGCGGACTGGAAGTATGGTTGCGCAAGCCACGGGTGCTCGATTTCAGCAACCTGCGTGCGGACGTCGCGCAACTGCGTGGTTGGTGGCGCAATCGGGTCTCGCGCACTTTGCTGGTATTTTTGTTCGTCACATTCGGTTCCGCAGCGGGAACCTACATCGGCGGTTTCCGGATCCTCGAGCGCCTGTTCAACTGACAGCGCTGGCCGTAGCCGCTGAGCGCAACAGATCCAACGCCTGGGATATCACCGCCGCCGATGCGCCCGAGCCATGGACGTTTTCGCTCAGGTAACGGCGAAAACGCCGCGCCCCAGGCACCCCCTGAACCAGGCCTGACAAGTGCCGCGTCATGTGGCGCAAGGGTGTGCCGCGCTCGAGCTCCTCGTTCACGTAGGCTTGGTAGCGGGAAATCACCTCCGCGCGCGAGATTGCTTCGCTGTGTTCGCCGTAAAAAACCGAATCGACGTGACTAAGCAAGTACGCGTTGTGATAAGCGGCACGCCCCAACATCACCCCGTCCACGTATGCGAGCTGCGATTTGGCTTGGTCGAGATCATTCAAGCCGCCGTTGATGATAATCGCAAGGCCAGGAAAATCGCGTTTGAGCCGGTAGACCGTCTCATAACGCAAGGGCGGAATCTCACGGTTCTGCTTCGGATTCAGTCCGCTCAACCACGCCTTGCGAGCGTGAATGATAAACGTATCGCAACCGCCATCAGCCACGGTTGCGATGAATGCCACAAGCGCTTCGTAACTGTCCTGGTGGTCGATACCAATCCGGGTTTTAACCGTGACGGGCAAATCGGCGGCCTCTCGCATCGCACGAACGCAATCGGCCACCCGGTCCGGCTGTGCCATCAGACAGGCGCCAAAACGTCCGTTTTGCACCCGATCACTGGGACAACCCACATTCAAGTTGACCTCATCGTAACGCCATTGCGCGGCGAGACGTACGCACGCCGCAAGCTCCGATGGGTCACTCCCACCCAGTTGCAGGGCCAATGGATGTTCGCAGTCAGAATAGTCGAGCCAGCGAGCCGGCTTGCCATGGAGCAGGGCACCGGTTGTGACCATCTCGGTGTAGAGTAGAGCATGGCGGCTCATCACGCGGAACAGATAACGCGCGTGGCGATCCGTATACTCGAGCATCGGTGCAACACAAAACTTTCTATCCAGCGTCAACAGCCACCACCTGTGATAAACCCACCATCGGGGCGTTAGTTTACCATCGGCGTCTACGAAACGACTTGGAGCGCGTCGCCATCAACATCGGAACGCACCGCTTTTTCCGGTTGAAACTGGCAACGCCCGCCCCAATGTAATAGCTGAAAAAACCGGTGTTTTGGCGCCCTGCGATGCGCCGCTGCTCAATGAACCGTGATGTATGAAATATAAAGACTATTACCAAATCTTGGGTGTCGCGCGAGATGCCTCTCAAGACGAGATCAAGCTCGCCTACCGCAAGCTGGCCCGAAAATACCACCCGGATGTGAGCAAAGAACCGGATGCCGAGGCCAAGTTCAAGGAAGTGAGCGAAGCCTATGAAGCCCTGCGCGACCCCGAACGACGAAAAGCCTATGATCAGTTCGGCCACCAATACCGGGCCGGGGACCAGTTTCGGCCGCCACCCGGCTGGGATCGCGGTTTCGGATTTGGTTCCGGCGGAGGTGGATTCGGCGATTTCAGCGACTTTTTCCAAGCCATTTTTGGCGATGCCGACCGCCGCGGCGGTGCCTTTCGTGAAACCTGGGGCCGACAAACAAGCGAAGATCAGCACACCAAGATCGACATATCCCTAGAAGAGGCGTTTCGCGGCACGACCCGCCAAATCAGCATAAAAACACCCACCGGGACACGCAAAATCAGCGTCAAGATACCGGCGGGTGTGCAAGCGGGTCAGAAAATCCGCGTTCCCCGCCAAGGGCAACGGGGACCGGGCAGCGGCCATGCCGGTAGCCTTTATTTGGAGATCGAGCTGCGACCCCATCCCTGGTTTCAGGTCGATGGGCGGGATGTGCGACTCGACCTTCCGCTAACGCCTTGGGAAGCGGCCTTGGGAGCAACGATAAAAATCCCGACTTTGGGTGGGAGCGTCGAGCTGAAAATCCCGCCCGGCAGCCAAAGCGGCCAGAAACTTCGTTTAAAGGGTCGAGGCCTGCCCGGCAAGCCGGCGGGTGACCAATACGTGATTTTGCAAATCCACACGCCATACCCGAAAAACGACAAGGAACGCGGGATCTACGAAGCCATGGCCGAAGAAATGCCCCTGAATCCGAGAAGCGGTTGGTCGTAGCGATCAGCCGCCTTACAGGGCTTGAGATTCAGCCAAGGCGGCTTCGATATCAGCACGAAGCGCTGAATCATCGGGCTGGGTTGTGGGCGCATACCTTCCGCGCACAGACCCTGATCTACCGATGAGAAACTTTTCGAAATTCCATTTGATCGGGCCTGGGTAACCACCGCCGTCACTCGTCAACCAAGCGTAAAGCGGGTGCTGCTGATCACCATTCACTTCAATTTTGCTGGTGAGCGGAAACGTCACGTCATACTTGGACTGGCAAAAGCTCTTGATCGTCGCCTCGTCGCCGGGCTCCTGATTCATAAACTGATTACAAGGCAGTCCTAAAATCACCAGGCCCTGATCCTTATACGCCCGGTACAATGCCTCGAGCCCGGCATATTGCGGCGTGAGACCGCACTTGCTCGCCACATTGACCACCAAAACCACCTGGCCGCGATAACTATCCAGCGGCAGCTCTTCCCCGTCGATCGTCTGGACGGAAAACTCATACAAGATGCTCATTCTCACTCCTATTCGCGATGCCACTGGCCTTTCCCGCCAGCCGCCGCGATCCGGTTGATCAAACGGCTAAGAAACGGCGGTGGTACTGAGGCGCTGAGGCAATACATCCTTCAGCATAGCCTTCAATTCCAGCAGCAGTTTTTCGGTCGATTCCCAATCAATACATGCGTCGGTGACCGATACGCCGTACTCCAACTGCTTCGGATCATCACCAATCTTCTGATTGCCCCAGCCGAGGTTACTTTCCAACATGATTCCCACAATGGAACGGTTACCTTCAAGAATCTGGTTGGCCACGTTACGTGCCACCAACGGCTGCAAGGCCGGATCTTTGTTCGAGTTGGCATGGCTACAATCCACCACGATGTTCGGACGAATACCGGCCTTTTCCAACGCATCCTCGCATAACGCGATGCTCACCGAGTCATAGTTGGGTTTCGCTCCGCCGCGCAACACGATGTGTCCGTAGGCGTTGCCACGGGTGCGAACGACCGTAATACGGCCATCCCGGTTGATTCCCAGAAAACTGTGCGGGCTATTCACCGAGTGTAGGGCATTGATCGCCACATCGAGGCTCCCGTCCGTGCCATTTTTGAAGCCCACGGGCGTCGACAAGCCGCTGGCCATCTCGCGGTGAGTCTGGGACTCCGTCGTGCGTGCTCCGATGGCCGACCAACTGATCAAATCGGAGACGTATTGCGGCACGATCGGATCCAACGCTTCGGTTCCGGCGGGCAACCCAAGCTCGGCCACTTCCACCAGAAGTTCTCGGGCCAGCCGCAAGCCTTCTTCGATGTGGAAGGAATCGTCCATCCGCGGATCGTTGATCAGCCCTTTCCACCCCACGGTGGTACGCGGCTTCTCAAAATAAACCCGCATCACCACCAGGAGTGTGTCATCAACCTGCTGCGCCAACCGGGCCAAACGGTCCGCATAGTCGCGAGCGGCACGGGCGTCGTGAATCGAACAAGGCCCGACCACAACAAGCAGACGATGCTCTTGCCGATCCAAAATCTCCTCAATGGCACGACGGC